>NZ_JAAKGN010000338.1:0-1254 GCF_011039295.1 Modestobacter sp. KNN46-3
GGGCATGCCCAACGCGATCGCGGTGATGGCGGTGGCCGACCGGGGGGCGATGTACGACCCGTCCGCCGTCTTCTACATGGACAAGATCGCCACGGGACCGGCCGCCGCCGACGTCGTCGACATCACCGCACCGGTGGCGGACAACATCCGCAAGGTGGCGAAGGCCAAGAGCAGCTCGGTGGGCGACGTGACCGTCTGCATCCTGGACCGGCCGCGGCACGAGACCCTGGTCCGGGAGGTCCGCGAGGCCGGCGCCCGGATCAAGTTCATCACCGACGGCGACGTCGCCGGGGCGATCGCCGCCGCTCAGGAGGGCACCGGTGTCGACCTGCTGATGGGCATCGGCGGCACGCCGGAGGGGATCATCACCGCCTGCGCCCTGAAGTGCATGGGCGGCGCGCTGCAGGGCCGGCTGTGGCCCAAGGACGACGCGGAACGGCAGCGCGCCCTGGACGCCGGCCACGATCTGGACAGGGTGCTCGTGATCGACGACCTGGTGCGCGGCGACGTCTTCTTCGTCGCCACCGGCATCACCGACGGCGAGCTGCTGCGCGGGGTGCGGTACCGCGCCGGCGGGGCGACCACGCAGTCGCTGGTCATGCGCTCGCGCTCGGGCACGATCCGCTCGATCGAGAGCCTGCACTCGCTGGAAAAGCTCAACCAGTACTCGGCCGTCCCCTTCGGCGACGACGAGGCCTGAACCGTCGGCCCGCGCCGCCCGGCTCAGCCGGCGGGCGGCGGGGCCGAGCGGCGCTCGGCCAGCCGGTCCAGGACGGCCCGCCAGCGGCTGGGCGACTCCCCCGGCGCCAGGCTGCGGAGCTTCAGGTCGCCGAAGACCGTCCAGCCCCGGACGACGACCCGCGGGGTGCCCGGGAGCCGCGGCACCGGCGCCAGCTGGGTCTTGCGGTCACCGAAGACCGTCCAGCCCTCGATCTCGGCGGCGACGCCCTCGCTGACGATCACCTCGACGTCACCGAAGACCGTGCCCAGCTGGAGCGCCACCACCTCGTCGGAGGTGCGCAGGCCGCGGAGGTCGATGCGGACGTCGCCGAAGACGGTGCTGGCCCGCTCCGGCACGCTGGTGGTCGCGGTCAGCTTCACGTCGCCGAAGACGGTGGCGATCGTGCCCGTCGTCCGCTCCCCCACGATCTCCCCGAACGCCGGGACGGCCGACGTCGGCCCGGGCAGGTCGGCGAGCAGCTCGTCGAGGTCGGCCGTCGTCACCGCGGCGTAGGCGACGTCGGCCCGCTGGGT
>NZ_JAAKGN010000339.1:0-1250 GCF_011039295.1 Modestobacter sp. KNN46-3
GAGGTGACCCCGGCCAGCGGGGCGGGGGTCCACACGCTCTCACCCATCTCCGGGTCCAGCGGCACGCGAGCGGTGAAGCTGACCGCCTCCAGCAAGGTCGCCTACTGGCTGGAGTTCCGGCCGGGCAGCGGGCAGGACAGCTGGCTCACCACGTCGGCCAACGTGGTCGGCGTCCAGCCGGGTGTGCTCGTGCGCCGGGCCCATGCAGGTGCCGGTGACTCCTCGCTGCTGCTGGATGCGACACCGTCCAGCGCGTCGTCGTGGACCAAGGACACGGTCGCGGTGCTGCCGGTCGGCGCGGAGGTCCTGCTGGCCGGTGGCCAGTTCAGGGTGAAGGTCACCGGCCTCGGCGCCACCGCGTCGGTGGAGGTGCGGCCGGCGAACACCCTCCCGGTGGCCAGTTGGGACGGGCTGTCGGCGTCGGGTTCGACGTTGTCGGTGAGTGGGTGGGCCTTCGACCCGGATCAGCCGACGGTGTCCGGGCAGGTGCACGTCTACGTGGACGGCCAGGGGAGGTCGCTGACCGCTGACGGTGCCCGGCCGGACGTGGGGAAGGCGTACCCGGGGGTGGGGGATGCGCACGGCTTCTCCACGAGCACGACGGTGGCCCCGGGAGCGCACCGGGTGTGCGTCTTCGCCATCGACGTGGACGACCCTGGGCAGAACACCTTGCTGGGCTGCCGGTCGATCACCACGCAGCAGACGTTGCCGGTCGGGAGCTGGGACGGGTTGTCGGCGTCGGGGGCGACGGTGAGCGTGTCGGGTTGGGCTTTGGACCTGGATCAGCCGTCGGTGTCGTCGAAGGTGCACGTGTACGTGGACGGTCGGGGTGTGGAGTTGACGGCTGATCGGTCGCGGCCGGACATCGGTGCGGCGTTCTCCGGTGCGGGGTCCGCGCACGGGTTCGCGTGGTCGACGACGGTGGCGCCGGGGGCGCACCGGGTGTGCGTGTTCGGGATCGACGTGGACGCGCCGTCCCGGAACTCGGAGCTGGGGTGTCGGTCGATCACCACTCAACAGGCGTTGCCGGTCGGGAGCTGGGACGGGTTGTCGGCGTCGGGGGCGACGGTGAGCGTGTCGGGTTGGGCTTTGGACCTGGATCAGCCGTCGGTGTCGTCGAAGGTGCACGTGTACGTGGACGGTCGGGGTGTGGAGTTGACGGCTGATCGGTCGCGGCCGGACATCGGTGCGGCGTTCTCCGGTGCGGGGTCCGCGCACGGGTTCGCGTGGTCGACGACGGTGGCGCCGGG
>NZ_JAAKGN010000340.1:0-1180 GCF_011039295.1 Modestobacter sp. KNN46-3
TCGTCAGGCGGGGAGCGCCGGCAGCGAGCGGGGCAGCCAGGCCGGGCGCGCGGCCTCGAACGCGGTGATGTCGTCGAGGTGCCGCTCGGTGAGGCCGACGTCGTCCAGCCCCTCGAGCAGCCGCCAGCGGGTGTAGGGGTCGACCTCGAACGGCACGGTGACCGCGCCGTAGGTCACCTGCTCGGCCCGCAGGTCCACGGTCACCGGGGTGGCCGGGTCGGCCTCGATCGTGGCCCACAGCGCCTCGACGTCCGGCTCGGACATCAGCACGGTGAGCAGCCCGGACTTGGTCGAGTTGTTCTTGAAGATGTCGGCGAACCGGGAGCTGATGACCACCCGGAAGCCGCCGTCCAGCAGCGCCCAGACCGCGTGCTCGCGGGAGGAGCCGGTGCCGAAGTCGGGCCCGGCGACCAGGATCGAGGCGTCGGCGTACTGCGGCTGGTTGAGCACGAAGTCCGGCTCGTTGGTGCGCCAGGCGACGAACAGCCCGTCCTCGAACCCGGTGCGGGTGATCCGCTTGAGGTACTCGGCCGGGATGATCTGGTCGGTGTCGACGTTGCTCCGCCGCAGCGGGGCGGCCGTGCCGGTGTGTGTGGTGAAGGCGTCCATGTCGGTCAGACTCCAGCGGGGATCGGGGCGTCGGGCAGGTCGGCGGGGGCGGTGAGCCGGCCGGTGAGCGCGGTCGCCGCGGCGACGGCCGGGGAGACCAGGTGGGTGCGCCCGCCCTTGCCCTGCCGGCCCTGGAAGTTGCGGTTGCTGGTGGAGGCCGCGCGCTCACCCGGCTTCAGCTGGTCGGGGTTCATGCCCAGGCACATCGAGCAGCCCGCGCCCCGCCACTCGGCGCCGGCGTCGAGGAAGACCTGGTCCAGCCCCTCGGCCTCGGCCTGCAGCTTCACCTGCACCGACCCGGGGACGACGAGCATCCGGGTGCTGGCGTCGACGTGCTTGCCCTTCAGCAGGGCGGCGGCGACCCGGAGGTCCTCGATCCGGCCGTTGGTGCACGACCCGAGGAAGACGGTGTCGACGTCGATCTCGCGCAGCGGGGTGCCGGCGGTCAGGCCCATGTAGGCCAGCGCGGACTCCGCGGCCCGGCGCTCGTTCTCGTCGGCGATCGTGGCCGGGTCGGGCACCGAGGCGTCGATCGGCAGCCCCTGCCCGGGGTTGGTGCCCCAGGTGACGT
>NZ_JAAKGN010000341.1:0-1177 GCF_011039295.1 Modestobacter sp. KNN46-3
CTCCCAGGCGATGCCCGGGATGACCTCCACCAGGCCCACGTCGACGCCCTCGTCGGCCAGCACCCGGCCCTGCTCGATGTGCAGCTCCAGGAAGGCACGGAGGTCGTGCCGCTCCGCGCTCGCCACCCCCGCCGGGGGCGAACTACGTCCCGGCCCGCCGGCACGGCGACCTGTTGTTCATCGCCGGCCAGCTGCCCTTCGTCGACGGGCGGCTGCCGCGCACCGGCAAGGTCGGCGACACCGTCGACGTGCCCGCGGCCGCGGAGCTGGCCCGGCTGGCGGCGCTCAACGGGCTGGCCGTGGCCGACGCACACCTCGGGTCGCTGGCCGGCGTCTCGGTCGTGCAGGTCACCGTCTTCGTCGCCAGCACGCCTGACTTCACCGAACAGCACCTGGTGGCCAACGGCGCCAGCGACCTGCTGATCGAGGCGCTCGGCGAGCGGGGCCGGCACGCCCGTACCGCGGTCGCCGCCCCGGTGCTGCCGCTGGACACCCCGGTCGAGGTGCAGCTGGTCCTGGGGGTGGAGGCACCGTGACCGCCGTGCACGTCGACGCGCAGCTGCTCGGGACCTACGTCGAGGAGCTGGGTGCCCTCGGGGAGACCCCTGACGGCATGTACCGCTTCATGTACGACGAGGCCTGGCAGCAGGCGCGGGACGCCCTGCTGCGGTGGATCGACGAGGCCGGCCTCGAGGGCCGGGTCGACGCGGTGGGCAACGTGTTCGGGCGGCTGCCGGGCTCCGGCGACGGCGTCGTCCTCACCGGCTCACACGTCGACACGGTGCCCTCCGGCGGGAAGTACGACGGCGCGCTGGGCGTGGTCGGTGGGCTGGCGGCGCTGGCCGCGCTGCGCGCCCAGCACGGCACCCCGGTGCGCACGCTGGAGGTGGTCGCGCTGTGCGAGGAGGAGAGCAGCCGCTTCCCGGCCAACTTCTTCGGCACCCGCGGGATGCTGGGCCTGATCGCCCCGGACGAGCCGGACCGGCTCCGCGACCGGGAGGGCGTGCTGCTCGCCGACGCCATGCGGCAGGCGGGCCTGGACCCGGCGGCGGTGGCGAGCGCGGAGCGGCACGACCTCCGTGCCTTCCTGGAGCTGCACATCGAGCAGGGCCGGGTGCTGGCCGACGAGGGCGTCGACGTGGGCCTGGTGGAGGTCATCCCGGGCATCGCCTGGGAG
>NZ_JAAKGN010000342.1:0-1166 GCF_011039295.1 Modestobacter sp. KNN46-3
TCCTCCAGGCCCAGGCCGGCCGTCTTGATCTCCGCCGCCAGGTCGGTGATGCCCTGGAGCCGGGTGTAGTCCAGCCCCCGCGGGCGCACGATCCGCATCAGCATGAGCGGTGGGACGTCGTCCGGGTCGTAGCTGATGGTCAGCGACGTGAACGTGATGTCGACCTGGCAGTCGGTCAGCCCGTAGCCGGCCGCCACGCGCAGCACCGTGGCGGTCACGTCCGCCGCCGAGGCCCCGACCGCCATCATCGACTCCCCGATGCGGAGGGCCAGACCCAGCGCCGAGCGGGCGGTGCCCGCGTCGACCGGGCTGGGCCGGGCACGCAGCGCGAAGGGCGCCGTCGGCGGCCCGGATCCCGAGATCGCCTTCCGCGCGCGGTCCGGCAGGCGGGTCAGGTGCTGCCGGCGGCCGGGGCTCGTGGAGGGCACTCCGCCAGGCTACGGATCACCGACGGCACGCACCGCTGACAGCCAGGGGCCGACTCGTGGCCTTCCCCACAGCGACCGGAGGCCACCGGCGACGGCCTCCTCCGGACCGACTCGCCACCGGGCACGACTTCCGACCCCGGGTCGGCGTGCCGTCGGCGGCGCGCCGATGGCGTGAGATGCGTCACGAGGACAAGCCGGTCTCGTTTCCATAACGTGCCCGTCGCGCCGACTCAGTGGGCGTGACGCCGGCCCGCCCAACCCTGCCTGCCGACCGTCATCCGCAACTCGTCAAGGCAGGGGTGGGGGAACCACCGCACACGACGCGCCGACCACCAGTCGGCTCGTCTCGGGGTGAAGCCGGCATCGCCGGCCGGGCACCGATCGCCCGAACCCGACAGCTAACCCCTCAGGCGGTGATCGGAGATCACCATGCCCAAGCACTCTGCACCTCGTCTCGTCCGCCCCCTCGTCGTGGCCGGCGTCTCCGCCGTCACGCTCGGGCTCCTGGCCTTCCCGGCACAGGCCCACACCACCACCGCGCCACCCGCAGCAGCCGCTGCACCCGCCGCCGTCCCGGCAGACCAGGAGACCGTCGAGCGGCGCGCCGCGATCGCCGCGCTCCTGGAGGCCAACGGCGGGTCCTGGCGGGCGCTCTACGAGCGCAACCGCGACCTCCACGGCGGGGGTGCCGACTCCCGCTCCGAAGGGCAGCTGCGGTTCGCCCGCGGCCTGGAGGAC
>NZ_JAAKGN010000343.1:0-1149 GCF_011039295.1 Modestobacter sp. KNN46-3
GCTGCGGGAGGGCGACGGGGAGGAGTACGCCCCGCAGCCCGACGTCGCCGCGATCGACCAGCTCGTGGCCGACGTCCGGGCCAGCGGCCTGGCCGTCGACCTGGTCGTCGAGGGCGACCCGCGCCCGCTGCCGGCCGGCGCGCAGCTGGCCGCCTACCGGATCGTGCAGGAGTCGCTGACCAACGTGCTCAAGCACGCCGGCCCGGCTGGTCGGGCGTGGGTGCGGCTGCACTGGCGGCCCGATGCGCTGGAGCTGGCCGTGCTGGACGACGGCCGGGGCGCATCGGCGGCGATCGTGGAGTCCGACGGCCAGGGACAGGGCCTGCTGGGCATGCGCGAGCGGGCGGCGCTGCACGGCGGGCGACTGATCGCCGGGCCGCGGACCGGCGGCGGGTTCGGCGTGCACGCGTCCCTGCCCTACGGTCCACCACGATGAACAACAGCCAGATCCGCGTCGTCCTCGTCGATGACCAGCAGCTGGTCCGGGCCGGGTTCCGGATGGTGATCGACTCCCAGCCCGACCTCACCGTGGTCGGGGAGGCCGGGGACGGCGCTGCGGCGGTCGAGCTGCTGCGTCGGACGCCGGCCGACGTCGTGCTGATGGACGTCCGGATGCCCGGCACCGACGGCATCGCCGCGACCGAGCTGGTGACGGCGCTCCCCGAGCCGCCCCGGGTCGTCGTGCTCACCACCTTCGACCTCGACGAGTACGTGGTCGCGGCGATCGGCGCCGGGGCCAGCGGCTTCCTGCTCAAGGACGCTCCGCCGGAGGAGATGCTCGCCGCGGTGCGCACCGTGCACGCCGGCGACTCGGTGATCGCGGCCAGCTCCACCCGCCGACTGCTGCAGCACGTCGCGCCGATCCTGCGCGGGGCCGGCAACGGGGGCGGCACCGGCCAGGTCGACCCGAGCGCGCTGACCGAGCTCACCCCGCGGGAGCGGGAGGTGCTGGTCCAGATGGCCTACGGCGCCTCGAACACCGAGATCGCCGGCCAGTTGTTCGTCAGCGAGGCGACCGTGAAGACCCACGTCGGCCGAGTGCTGTTCAAGACCGGCTCCCGGGACCGCGTGCAGGCCGTCGTCCTCGCCTACCGCACCGGCCTCGTCGCCCCCGCCGACCTCCTCCGCGACGCCCCGCACTGAGGAAGG
>NZ_JAAKGN010000344.1:0-1134 GCF_011039295.1 Modestobacter sp. KNN46-3
GTGGACGGTTGAGCGGGGGAGCGCGGCCGGAGCCGTTGCGCCTGGGGTCCGACGTCGTCCTGGGCGAGCCGGCCCGGCCGACCGGGCTGATCCACCGGCGCACCGAGCAGACCCACCTGCTGCTGGGCAGCCTGGGGATGGGCCGACTGGACGAGCGGCGGTACGCCGGCGCGGTGCTGGACGCCGCGGTGGGTGGCGGCATGAGCTCGCGGCTGTTCCAGGAGATCCGGGAGAAGCGCGGCCTGGTCTACAGCGTCGGCTCCTCGCTGACCCACTACGCCGGTGCCGGGAGCTTCTCGGTGTACGCCGGCTGCTCTCCCAAGCGTGTGCCGGAGGTGCTCCGGCTGATCCGCGCCGGGCTCGCCGAGGTCGCGGCCAACGGCCTGACCACCGAGGAGGTCGTCCGGGCACGCGGCCAGCTCAAGGGCGGGCTGGTGCTGGGGCTGGAGGACACCGGCTCACGGATGAGCCGATTGGGCAAGAGCGAGCTGTCCTACGGTGAGTACCTGCCGGTACGCACCGTCCTGGACCGGATCGAGGCCGTGCACGAGGACCAGGTTCGTGCGGTGGCCGCCGACCTGTTCACCCGGTCGACCTGCCTGGCCGTCGTCGGCCCCTACCGGGAACGCGACCTCGACCGGCTGCTCGCCGCCTGAGTCGCCGGATGAGCTCCCGCCCGACCCTGCTCTTCGCCGACCACGGGGCACTGGCGCGCGGCACCTTCGCCGTCGTCGTGCTGGTGTCGCTGGCGGTGTTGTTCACCCCGGCGTCCGGCGTGCCGTCGGCCCCGCCGGGCGTGGACAAGGTCGTGCACGGCCTGCTGTTCGCCGTGCTGGCGGTCAGCGGCCGCTGGGCCGGGATCAGCCGGTGGGTGCTCGCCGTCCTCCTGGTGCTCTACGCGACGGCCAGTGAACTCCTCCAGTCCCTGGACGTGCTCAACCGGTCGACGTCGCTCGCTGATGTCCTCGCCGACGTCACCGGCGTGGCCGTCGGGCTCCTGGCCTGGGACGCCCTCGCCCGGCGCCGGGCCGCGCGTCCGACCTGACCTGCCGGTGGGTGGGGCGCCGCCTTGCGTGCGACGCCCGCGTTGGTGAGCATCGCGGGATGAGCACTCCGCCGGCCCCCGACGTCCAG
>NZ_JAAKGN010000345.1:0-1124 GCF_011039295.1 Modestobacter sp. KNN46-3
AGCAGCCCGATCGGCACCGCCGCGGCGAACGCCAGCCCGTCCAGCGTCTCGGTCTGGGCGAACGTCGTCCCGACCACGGCGACCAGGCCGAAGAAGACGAACACGAAGACCTCGCCCAGCGCCCGGTAGCCGTAGGGGATCGGGCCGCCGGTGTAGGTCCAGGCCGCCAGGATGCTCACCGCACCGACGGCGACCAGCCACCAGCTGGACACCGCCGCGAGCGCCAGGCCGGCCACCGCCGCCACCGCGAAGGACGCCAGCGCGGCGACCAGCACCTGGTGCGGAGTGGCCGCGCCGGAGCCGACCAGCCGCATCGGGCCGACCCGGTCGGCGTCGGTGCCGCGCTTCCCGTCGGAGTAGTCGTTGGCGTAGTTGACCGCCACCTGCAGCGCGAGCGCGACGGCCAGGGCGAGCAGCGCGGGCACCAGCCGGAAGCCGTCGAGCGCGGCCGCCGTGCCGGAGCCGACGAGCACCGGGGCGAGCGCGGCGGGCAGCGTGCGGGGTCGGGCCCCTGCCAGCCACTGGGCGGGGGTGGCCATCAGTCGGTTCCTCTCAGCGTGCGTGCGACGGCCCGGCGGTCGGGCTTGCCGGTGTGCAGGGTGGGCAGCGCGTCGACGACCGTCAGCTCGCGGGGGGCGGCGGCCGCGCCGAGCCGGGCGGTGACCCAGGGGCGCAGCTCGGCCAGGTCCGGCGTGGCGCCGGGGGCGGCGACGACGGCGGCGACGACCCGCTGCCCCCACTCGGGGTCGGGGAGCCCGGTGACGACGGCGTCGGTGACCGACGGGTGCTCGCGCAGCAGCGCCTCCACGGCCTGGGGGGACACGTTGACCCCGCCGCTGATCACCACGTCGTCCAGCCGGCCGTGCACGGTGAGCTGGCCGGCGTCGTCCAGCGAGCCGGCGTCCCGGGTGCGGAACCAGCCGTCGCGGAAGGCGGCCGCCGTCCCGGCCGGGTCGAGCCGGTAGCCCGACGCCAGCACCGGGCCAGCCAGCTCGATCCCGTCGGTCACCCGCACGGAGACCCCCGCCAGCGGCACGCCGTCGTAGACGCAGCCGCTGGCGGTCTCGCTCATGCCGTAGGCGGTGCGCACCTGCACGCCGGCGCGGCGGGCGGCGGCGAGCAGG
>NZ_JAAKGN010000346.1:0-1114 GCF_011039295.1 Modestobacter sp. KNN46-3
CAGCGGCACCGACAGCGAACTCAGGTTGCCGTGCTCGGCCGCGCGCCGGGCGTACTCCGGCCAGCGGGTCTGGCTACGGGTGTCGGGGATCTCGGTCAGCTCGAGCGTGGTGGCTGCGTGCAGGCAGGGCCCGTGGTGCTCGGCGTACTGCACCTCGTCGAGGTCCGTGGCCAGTTGCCCGGTGGAGACGACGGTGAACCGCCGATGGCCGGTCTGGACGGTGATCGACGCCTCCGGGTCACCGGGCATGACCGACTTGGCCAGCTCTGTCACCGTCTGGAGCAGCGACTCCATCGAGTAGCGCTGCAGCGAGATGCCGCCCAACTGCTCCAACGCGCGAGCGGCCTCCTCGCTTCGGGAGGGGACGTCAGGGGGGAGGACGGCGCGCGACATGGCTCAGCTCCGGTCAGGTACACCGGGGTGGCGACCTCGGCAGGAGCCCCGACCTGGGACCCCGCGAACACGCGCCGTCTGTGTGACACGTCGGAGCTCCACGAGCCTAGGCCACCCGGGTGTCGACAGAACGCGGGCAGCCGGGCGTGCGCGGCGGCCCCACCAGCCGTGGTCCGGCCGATGGAGCCTGACCGCGAGAGCTGGTTGCTCAACTCCCCGCCGGCTGACCTCCACGCTGCGCACGTCCGGTCCCCCGCCGGGACCCTCGTGTGCCGTGTCCGCGCGCACGGGGGCCAGGCACCACGATCGCCCTTCGTCGTGTTCGGGCGTTAACCTGCTCTCGTCACGGGAGCACAGCCCGAACGGTCTCGGTGCATCACGCAGAGGCGCACCTCGACCGGGGCACCTGTCGGTGCCGATGCCGCGGAGACCCACTCGCGGTCGCACCGATGGAGCTCCTCGTGTCGAACCCCACGTCGTCGTCCTCAGCCACCCGCTCCGCCCTGCAGCAGATCAACTCGTTGGTGTTGCACGAACACAGCATGGACACGCTCCTGCAGGCGGTCGTCGACGCCACGAAGGCGACGCTGCCCGGGTACGTGGACTCGTCGATCACCCTCGTCGTCGGCAACCGTCCAACCACTGCCGTGTACAGCGGCCAGCTGGCCCTGGACCTGGACGAGTCCCAGTACGAGCGCGGCCACGGCCCCTGCCTGCACGC
>NZ_JAAKGN010000347.1:0-1102 GCF_011039295.1 Modestobacter sp. KNN46-3
ACATCGGCGTCTACGTGGTGGCCTCGATCGCTGCCTGGGCGAGCAACGAGGCCGGCTGGGGCATCCCGCCGGTGATCGGCGTCGTGGTGGCGGTGGTCGGGGTGCTGGTCGTGCAGCGCGGCCGCCGCCCGGCGCCCGTCGGCTGAGCCGAGCAGGTGGGTGGGCGCGGCTCCCACGACCACCCACCTGCTCAGTAGTGGTAGCGAACTTGGAGGACGACGAGGTCGTCGCCCCGAACGGTGTAGACGAGCCGGTGCTCCTGGTCGATCCGGCGAGACCAGCAACCGGAGAGGTCCCCCCGCAGCCGTTCTGGCTTGCCCGCTCCGGCACCGGGATCGCGTACGGCCTCGTCGAGGAGCCGGTTGATGCGGAGCAGCACCTTCCGATCTCCCGCCCAACTCGTGTAGTCCTCCCACCCGTGCGTGGTGAAGACGATCCTCACGGGATGAGCTCGTGCGGCTCCGCTCCGCCGGTGGCCGCCTCAGCAAGGCTCTCGCGGAGCCGCTGTGCGTTCTTCGGGGACTGGAGCAGGTGCACCGTCTCCTTCAGTGAGTGGTACTCGTCCTCGGAGACGAGGAACGCCGTCCCCTTCTTGGACACGATCTCGACCGCGATCTGATCCGCGTTGACCTCTTCGATCAACGGGAACAGCCGCTGGCGCGCGTCGCTGGCAGTGATGGACACCGGACCTCCATCGGCAAGTGGTACGAGAAACTGTACCAGTCAGCCGAGGCCGAGGGAGCGGGCGATGAGCATCCGCTGCACCTCGCTCGTCCCCTCGCCGATCTCCAGGATCTTGGCGTCGCGGTAGAACCGGCCGACCGGGAACTCGGTCATGAACCCGTACCCGCCGTGCACCTGGGTGGCGTAGCGGGCGTTCTCCATCGCCATCTCCGAGCTGTACAGCTTGGCGATCGAGGCCTCCCGCTTGAACGGCTCGCCGCGCAGCATCTTCTCCGCCGCCCGGTAGTAGGCCAGCCGCGCGGTCGAGGCCCGCACCTCCATGTCGGCGATCATGAACTGCACCGCCTGGTTGCGGCCGATCGGCTGCCCGAACGCCTCCCGCTCCCCGGCGTACTTGACCGACTCGTCGACGCACCCC
>NZ_JAAKGN010000035.1:0-33749 GCF_011039295.1 Modestobacter sp. KNN46-3
AACTTCTGGGGCGGGTCCAGCTACCGGCACGGCGAGGGCTACGTCCCGGTGGACAACGTCGGCCGGGTGCGGCACGACGGGTTCGCCGCGGTCGAGGTGACCGACGCCGAGGTCTGCCTGGCCCAGGCCCTCCCCCTCGACCGCGACGACGACCCGGCGGCCGTGCTCGTGGGTGACCCGGAACGCCGCGCCCTTCGGGCGGCTCATCGGGCACCGCCCGCGGTGACCAGCTCGCCGCCGAGCCGGTCGTAGTGCGGACTGCCCGGCACCAGGTCCGCGCGGGCGACGCTGCGGCCGGTGGCGGCCGACCGGTAGATGCCGGTGACCAGCTCCATCGTCTCCCGGCCCTGGACGCCGCTGACCTGGGGTCGCTCCCGCCGGTCGAAGGAGTCCAGCAGGCTGCGCAGCTGCGCGGCGTGCCCGCTGGGCACCCCGGCGGTGGCCCGCCAGCCGGCGACCCGGTCGGGGTCGGCGACGTGCGGGGCGGGGGTCCACGTCCAGTCGTCGTCGCCGTAGCCGTAGACGTGCTGCAGCTCGACGGTCGCGTCGGTGAAGTCGAAGCGCAGGTAGCTGGTCTCCCGGGGCGAGAGCACGCTGTTGACGACGGTGGCCATCGCCCCGGACGCGAACGTCACCACCGCCATCGCGACGTCCTCGGTCTCGACGTCGCGTTCCAGCGTGCCGGTGACCGCGGTGACCTCGCGCCAGTCGCCGAGCAAGGACAGCAGCAGGTCCATCTGGTGGATGCCGTGGCCCATCGTCGGGCCGCCGCCCTCGGTGGCCCAGCGCCCCCGCCAGGGCACCTCGTAGTAGGCGGGGTCGCGGTACCAGAGGGTGTGGCAGACGGCGACCAGCGGCCGGCCCAGCTCACCGGTGCGCACGAGCTCGCGCAGCCGGGTGGCGCCGGAGCCGAAACGGTGCTGGAACACGTAGGTGGCGTACGGGCCGCCGTCGCGCTCGAGCTCGGCGACGGCGTCGAGTTCGGAGAGCGAGAGCATCGGCGGCTTCTCGCACCACACCCAGGCACCGGCGCGCAGGCACGTCGTCACGCCGTCGAGGTGCGCGCCCGGCGGGGTGCACACCACCACCAGGTCCGGCGACTCCGCGGCCAGCATCGCGGCGAGGTCGCCGAAGGTGTGTGGGACGTCCCAGCGCTGGGCGAGGGCGCGGGCCCGGGACTCCTCGACGTCGACCAGCGCGACCACCTCGACGCGCTCCCCCATCCCGCGCAACGCCGGGAGGTGGCGGTCGTCGGCGATGTTCCCGGCTCCCACGACCGCGACGCGGACCGGCTGCTTCGAGTGGGTCACAGGACTCCTCTGGTCTGGACGGTCACCGTCGGGCACGGCGGCCTGGCAAGCGCTTTCCGTTCCCCAGCCAATCGGTGTCCACGAAGCTGTGTCAAGCGCCACACTCCGCGGGCGCCCAGCGCCGCACGGTCGGCGCAGCCCAGCGTCGTCTGCCGGGTGCAGCTCAGGACCCGCGCCGACCGGCCCGGCGTGGAAGGCTTGGCCCATGACCTCACGGATGTGCGAAGAGCGCGCTGTGCGGTCGCTGTTCCAGCCGATCGTGGACCTGTCCGACGGCGCGCTGGTGGCGGTGGAGGCGCTGTCCCGCGGCGAGCCGGGGCCGCTGGAGTCCCCGACCGAGCTGTTCGCCGCGGCCGCAGCAGCCGGGACCACCGCGTCGCTGGACACCGCGTGCCTGCGCGCTGCGCTGCGCGGGGTCGCCGGCGCCGCGGAGCCGACCACCCTGTTCGTGAACATCGAGCCGGCGACGCTGTCCACCCTCGCCCCCGCCGACCTGGCCGACCTGGCCGACCTCACGCCGGCCGGGGTGCAGGTGGTCCTGGAGGTCACCGAGCGCGACCTGCTCGAGCGCCCGGCCGACCTGGTCCGTGGCGTGCGGGGCGCGCGCGAGATCGGCTGGGGGGTGGCGCTGGACGACGTCGGTGCCGAGCCGGCCGGGCTCGCACTCGTGTCGTTCCTCCGGCCGGACGTGATCAAGCTGGACCTGGCCCTGGTGCGCGGACACACCAGCCTGCAGGCCGCCGCGGTGGTCAACGCCGTGCGTGCCGACGCCGAGCGCTCCGGCGCGCTCGTCCTGGCCGAGGGGATCGAGACCACCGAGCACCTGGACCGCGCGCTGGCGATGGGCGCGCGACTCGGGCAGGGCTGGATGTTCGGGCGTCCGGGGGGCCTGCCGGCGGCCGGCATGCGGGGCCTGCAGCTGCGCCCGGCCACGCCCGCGCGAGGCGCCGGGGGAACCGGTCCGGGGACGCCGTACGAGGTGCTCGCCGCCGCCTCGGGACCGCAGCGCGCCGGCGTGCCGCTGCTCGCCTCGATGACCCGTCAGGTCGAGCGCCAGGCACTCCTGCTGGACGAGCAGACCGTCGTCCTCGCGAACTTCCAGCACGCCGACCTGATGAGCGCGCGCACCCGCCGCCGCTACGAGACGCTCGGGAGCCTCACCGCCCTGACCGCGGTGACCGGCGCGGGGATGCCCGACGAGCCCGTGCCGGGCGTGGTGGGCACCGCCCTCGATGCCGACGACCCGCTGACCGACCAGTGGGTCGTGACCGTGGTCAGCCCGCACTTCGCGGCCGCGCTGGCCGCTCGCGAGGTCCCCGTGGACGGTCGCGGCGACCCGACCGAGGCCCCCGTCCCGGTGCGCTCGGCCGCGCGCCGACTCGACTACGTGCTGACCTACGACCGGCAGCGGGTGCTCGAGGCCGCCGGGCTGCTGCTGGAGAAGACCCGCCCGCCGGCCGGGTCGGCGACGCCGCTGCCGCTCCCCGCCCCGGCCCCCGGCGACGCCGTCGCGCGGGTCACCGAGGCCGACCTGCCGGACCTGATGCTCCGGGCCGTCTCGGTCGCGAGCAACGGGATCGTCATCGCCGACGCCCGCCGCCCCGACCTCCCGCTGGTCTACGCGAACGCCGCGTTCCTGCGGATGACCGGCTATCCGGAGTCGGAGGTGCTCGGCCGCAACTGCCGCTTCCTGCAGGGGGCCGACACCGACCGCAACCAGGTGCACCCGATCCGGCGGCGGCTGCTCGCCGGGCGCGACGTCGACGCGGTGCTGCTGAACTACCGGCGCGACGGCTCGGCGTTCTGGAACGAACTGCACGTCAGCGCCGTCCGGGACGCGCACGGCGAGGTCACGCACCTGATCGGCAGCCAGCTGGACGTGACCGCACGGGTCGACCGGGAGCGGCGGACGGCGTACCTGGCCCACCACGACCAGCTCACCGGCCTCCCCAACCGGGCACACGTGCTGGAGCACCTGAACCTGGAACTGCACCGCGCCCGCCGCAGCGGCGGGAGCGTGGCGGCGGTGCTGCTGGACCTCGACGACTTCAAGGCGATCAACGACCGCTTCGGTCACGCCGTCGGCGACGCCGCGCTCGTCGGGGCGGCCGCTCGCCTGCGCTCGGCCGTCCGCGCCGGCGACCTGCTGGGCCGGCTGGGCGGCGACGAGTTCCTGGTCGTCCTCGCCGGCCTCCCCGCGTCCGGCCGGGCACGGCCGGACGACGGCAGCCGCCCGCCTGCGGAGGAGACGGTCCGGCGGGTGCAGGAGCACCTGCGTGCCGCCCTCGAGGCACCGCTCCAGCTGCCCGGGACGGCCCTGCGGATCCGCGCCAGCTCCGGGGCGGCGGTCTTCCCCGAGGAGGCCGACGACCCGGCCTCGCTCCTCGCCTGCGCCGACGCCGCCATGTACCGGACCAAGCGCGGGCCGGCACACCTCCGCGACTGAGCCTCCGCTGCCGGGAGGCCGGACCCGGCGGACGAGTCCGACCACGGGTGCGAGCCGCGGTGCTGCGATCGGTCACCACGGTGCTCAGCGCGCTGCCGCCCCCCGGTGGTGGCCGGAGCCGGCACCCCGAGCGACAGGCGTCTCGACGACCTCATGGGCGGACCAGGTGGGCCACCGCCCCGCGGGCCCCGAGCCGGTTCAGCAGCCGCGCTGCCTCCGAGTAGGCCTGCCGAAAACGCTCGTCATCGGCGAGCTCGCCGAAGACCTCGCCGAGCGTGAGGACGGCGAGCGGGTCCTCCTGCTGCAGCAGCGGAGCCACTCGGTCCAGGCGGGCGTCCACGACGGCCAACGGTTCCCCGTTCTCGTCCACGCCTCGGGCGTACCGCGCCCAGGCGGCGATCGCGAGGACCGACAGGTGGCAGGGGCCGCCTGCGGCGAGCTGCGCCCTGACCACGGGCAGCACGAAGGTGGCGATGCGCTCGGACCCCTCGGCGCAGTTGCGGGCGAGAGTGTCGCTGACCGCGGAGTTGGCGAAGCGCGCCAACAGCGTGGTCCGGTAGGCGGCCAGGTCGGTGCCGGGCACTGGCGGGAGCGTGGGCGACGCCTCGGTGCGCATGTACCGCTCGACCAGTTCGGCGAAGAGCGGGTCCGCCATCACCTCGTCGACCCGGCGGTGACCGGCGAGGGCGCCCAGGTAGGACATGACCTGGTGGCTGGCGTTCAACAGCCGCAGCTTCATGAGCTCGTACGGGCGCACGTCGGGCACCAGCTGGACACCGACGTCCTCCAGGGGCGGGCGCACGTCGCTGAACCGGTCCTCGAGCACCCACTGCAGGTAGGGCTCGGCCACGACCGGCCACTGGTCCACGACGCCGGTCTCCGCGGTGAGGCGGAGGCGGTCGTCATCCGTGGTGGCCGGGGTGATCCGGTCGACCATTGAGTTCGGGAACGCCACCTCACCGGCGATCCAGTCGGCCAACCCGTCCGCCGCCTGCTCCTCCTGCAGCCGGGTGAACTCGACCAGGGTCTGCCGGGCCAGATCGCCGTTGCCCTCGACGTTGTCGCAGGAGACGACCGTGAACGGGGGCGTGCCGGCGTCTCGCCGCCTCCTGAGGGCGGCGCTCAGCAAGCCGAACGCCGTCCGGGGCACCGGGCTGGTCAGGTCGGCGGCCAGTCCCTCGTCCAGGCGGAAGCGCCCGGTGGACTTGTCGGTGCTGTAGCCGCCCTCGGTGATGGTCATGGTGACCAGGTGGGTCGACGGCGCCGCCATGGCGGCCAGGACGGCGGCTGCGTCGTCCTCCAGCAGCAGGAGGTTCAGCAGCGAGCCGATGACGGTGGGCTCGATCGACCCGTCCGTGTCCTTCAGCACGAGCGTGTAGAGCCCGTCCTGGGCGCGCAACGCGGTGTGCAGCGGCCGGTCGACACCCAGCACGCCCACGCCGGTGATCCCCCAGTCGGCGTGTCCACGAGCCAGCAGCCGATCGAAGTAGACGGCCTGGTGGGAACGGTGGAACCCCCCGACTCCCAGGTGGACGACGCCGCTGGTGGCCGCTGGGCGGTCGTACGCGGGACGCCCGAGGGCTGGCGGCAACCCGGCCAAGGTCTGCTGATCCAACGGTGTGGTGGTCATGCGGTGCACTCCTCTGCTGACGACCCGGACGGCGGCGCCGGTGGACGACGGTGGTCGGCGTCCGGTGGACTGGCCTCACCGTGCGACGCGCTGGTCGCCGAACCCGGCGATGAGGTGGGGAAGAGGACCCGGGCGCCGGATGGTGACCAGCACGACCGCCGCCGCACGAGCCGGACCGGCGTCATCGTGTGCCGGTGCACCGGTGCCCCGGCTGCGGCCAGGCGCTCGACGACCCGGGACGCGGCCAGCCGTCCCAAGGTCGCGGGGTCCTGGTCTATGACGGTGAGGGACGGCGAGAGCATGTGCGCCATCGGGAAGTCACCGAAGCCGATCACGGCCCAGTCCGCGCCGGCCAGCGCCGGGACGAGGGCCATCGACGTCCGGGCATCGGCGCTGACCAGCGCCGTCGGCGGTCGTGCAGCGTCCCGGAGCCGCCCCACCACCCGGTCGGCGCTCGCCCGGTCCACGGCGCCGAACGCGACGAGCTCGTCCCTCGGCCGGAGACCGGCGGCGGTCAGCGCCGACCGGTGCCCGGCCAGGCGGGCGGTGGTGGTGGACATCGCCGGGCTGTCCCCGACGAAGGCGATGTCGTGGTGGCCGTGGGCGATCAGGTGAGCAGTGGCGAGCCGGCCGCCCTCGTGGTCGTCACCGGTGAACGCGTCCGCCGGCAGGCCGTGCGCCGGGCGGTCGACGAAGACGATGGGCAGGCGCGTCGCCCAGGCACCCAGGTGGCCCTGGTCCTGCGAGGTCGGCGCCACGACCAGTCCGCTGAGCGAGCGGCGCAGCAGCGACTCGAGCGTCCCCGCCTCTAGCCGCGGGTCGTACCCCAGGCTGCTCACGACGACGGACATGTCGGCTGCCGCAGCGACCTGTTCGACCGCCTTGGCGATGACGGCGAAGAACGGATCACCGAGGTCGGGCACCGCCACGCCCAGCACGGGGGCGCGACCGGAGCGGAACGTCTGGGCGAGCGAGGTGGGCAGGTACCCCAGCTCGCGCAGCGCGGCCGCCACCCGGGCCCGAGTCTCCGGGTGCACGTGCGGGTCGTCGTTGAAGACCCGGGACACCGTCTTGGCGCTGACCTGAGCGCGCGCGGCGACGTCGCGCATCGTGGCCATCCAGGTCGCCTGCCGCCGGGGGACCCGGCCGTCAGCGGGCCGTGTAGCCGCCGTCGACGGGCAGCGACACCCCCGAGATCATCGACGCACCGTCGCTGAGCAGGAACACGACCGGCGCTGCGATCTCGTCCTCGGTCGCCCAGCGGCCCAGGGGCATCTGGTCGAGGAAGGGGCCCTCGATGTCCGGGCGCCCCCAGTACCAGGCCGACATGGGGGTCATGACCACGGTCGGGTTGACACTGTTGACCCGGATGCCGTGAGCGCCCAGCTCGAGAGCCGACACCCGGGTGATGTTGTCCAGCGCCGCCTTGGACGACCCGTAGGAGATGTGACCGGCCAGCGCCACCAGACCGGCCTGGCTGGACACGTTCACGATCGCGCCGCCCTGGCCCAGCCGGATCATCGACGCGGCGGCGTACTTCGTCACCAGCAGGGCGCCGCGGGCGTTGACGTTGATCACCTTGTCGAAGACGTCGATGTCGGTCTCCATCGGGGTGGCGATCTCGCCGCCGAAGCCGCCGCAGTTCACCACGCCCCACAGGTCGAGGTCCTGAAGTGCCGACCGGACGCTCTCCTCGGAGGTCAGGTCGAAGGTCAGCGTCCGGGCGCCCGTCTCGTCGGCGATCGCCGCCAGCCCGTCGGCCGACCGGCCGCTGGCGATGACGTCGGCGCCCGCGGCCACGAGCTGCCGGACGATCGCCCCCCCGATGCCGCCCGTGGCCCCGGTGACCAGCACGGTGCGGCCGTTGAAGTCCGTCATGTCAGGGCATCTCCTCAGCAGGGTGGGGCACCGCCGGTGGACGACGGCCGCCAGGGGCGATGCAACCACAGCGCTGCCGTCATGTCACCGGTGACATGACGGCAGACCACTCGTTGACAGCGTCGTCGACGCGTCCCTACCGTGCCGCAGGAACGTGCGGTCGCCGTCCCGGTGGACCGCCGGAGAGGACGTGGACCCGTGGACCAGGCAGCTCCGTCGGACCCGGGACCACCTCCGGTCGTCCGGGAGACGCTGGAGCAGCTGGTCGCCCGTGCTGCACAGCTGGCCCGCCCCGGCACCCGCCGCGTCCTCGGCGTCACGGGCGCCCCTGGGGCGGGCAAGTCGACGCTGTGCGCCGCGCTGCTCGCGGCACTCGGCGACCATGCAGCGCTGGTCGGGATGGACGGGTTCCACTACGCCGGCGTGGAGTTGCAGCGCCTCGGACGCGGTCACCGCAAGGGCGCGCCGGACACCTTCGACGTCGACGGCTACGTCGCCCTGCTCACCCGACTGCGGACGCCGCCCCGGGTGCCGGTCTACGCGCCGCTGTTCGACCGGGCACTCGAGGAACCGGTCGGCAGCGCCGTGCCTGTCCCCTCGGCCACTCCCCTGGTCCTCACCGAGGGCAACTACCTGCTCATGTCCGAGCACGGTTGGTCGGCGGTCCGCGCCTGTCTGGACGAGGTCTGGTACCTCGACGTCCCACCGGAGGTGCGGGAGCGGCGCCTGATCCAGCGCCGCCGGTCCTACGGCCACGAGGCCCAGGCGGCCGAGCACTGGGTGCGCACCGTCGACGGACGCAACGGCTGCGCCGTGGAGGCATCGCGGTCACGCGCCGATCTCGTCGTTCACCTGGACGTCCCCGAGTCGCCCCGGGACGGCCGCCTCGGCTGAGCTGCCCACGTCGCAGGACGCCCCGCCCCCTCGAGCGAGGGGGCGGGGCGTCCTGCCTCGGCGGGGAGATCAGCAGCTGGAGCGGTAGAGCGCGTCCTGGTTGTCGGCCAGGTTCTCCTGGGTGATGATCGTGAAGCCGGTCTGGATCTCGGCCTCCGGCTCCTCGCCGTCCAGCGAGGCGATGACCTGCTCCAGCCCCTGCCTGCCGATCTCGGCCGGCTGCTGGGCGACCAGGGCCTGCACGGTGCCGGCCTCGAGCGCCTCGACCTGGGCCGGGCCGGCATCGAAGCCGACGACGGTCACCTGCTCCTGGGCACCTGCCTGGCGCAGGCCGGTCGCCGCACCCTCGGCGGCGAACAGGTTCGTGCCGAAGACCCCGATGAGGTCGGGGGTGGCCTGCAGCGTCGAGGTGACGATGCGCGCCCCCTCGGCGACGTCGTTCTGCGCGTACTGCGTCTCCAGCGCGGTGAAGGCCGGGTCCTCGGCGAGTGCGTCGAGGAAGCCCTTGATGCGCGCCTCGCTGGTGCTGATGCCGGGCTCGTGCCCGACCACGAGCACCGTGCCGCCCTCCGGGTTCGCGGCCTGGATGGCCTCGAAGGCCGCCGCCCCACCGCCCTCGTTGTCCGAGGCGACCTGGGTGACCGCCATCGACGGGTCCTCCAGCGTCGTGTCGACCAGCCCGACGGCGATGCCGGCGTCCGCGGCGGCCTGGATCGGGCGGTACATGCCGGTCACGTCCGTGGGGGCGATGAGCAGCCCGTCCGGTGCGCTGGCCACGACGCTGTCGACGATCGGGGTCTGCAGCGCGGGGTCGAACTGCTGTGCGCCCTGCGTGGTGACCTCGACGCCGAGTTCCTCGGCGGCCTCCTCGATCCCGCACTGCATCGTGATGTAGAACTCGTCGCCCGCGACGCCCTGCACGAAGGCGATCTCGTAGGCCTCGGAGCCGCCTCCGCCGCCACCGGAGCCGCCACCGTCGCCGGAGTCGTCACCGCCACACGCGGTCAAGGCAAGGGCCAGCGCCGAGAGCGCCGCCATCTTCGCACTGGTGTTTCTGTTCACCGTGATTCCTTTCGACGTGCCCCTGATGGGCGGGAGAACCGGGAGGACGAGGACCTGCGACTTCGCGCTCCGCGGGTCGCCGCAGCGCGTCGGACCTGGTCGACGTAGACGGCGGCGATGAGGAACGCGCCGACGACGACCTGCTGCCAGAAGGGCTGGACGCCCATGATCACGAAGCCGTTCTGCAGCACGGAGGGGATGAACAGGCCGATCACCGTGCCGGCGATCGTGCCGATCCCACCGAAGAGGCTCGTGCCACCGATGACGACACCGGCGATCACGTTGAGGGCGGTGTTGGACTGGCCGGCGATCGTGGTGGAGGCGTAGAACGCGAGGTTGAGGATCCCGGCCAGGCCGGCACAGAAGCCGGCCAGGGTGTAGACGCCGATCAGGTGCCGGTCGACCTTCACCCCGACCCGCCGGGCCGACTCGGCGTTGGAGCCGACGGCGTACGTGTAGCGGCCGAAACGGGTGCGGTGCAGGACCACCGCTCCCACGACCACCACCAGCAGGGCGATGAGCGACAGGTAGGGGATCTGGCCGAACAGGCGACCGAAGCCGATCGTGTCGGTCAGCACCGTCGGCGCACCGCGCAGGTCGATGCCGCCGGTGACGATCTGTGCGCCACCCAACGCCATGCCGAGTGTGCCGAGCGTGACGATCAGCGGCGGCACCTTGGCCCGGGCGACCAGCACCCCGTTGAACAGACCCCACAGGGTGCCCGAACCGCAGGCGACCAGCGCGCCCACGAGGGACACCCCGACGCCCTCGCCACCCAGCGCCTCCATCACCTTGGCCGCGACGACGCCGCTGAACACCAGCACGCTGCCCACCGACAGGTCGATGCCGCCGGTGATGATCACGAAGGTCATGCCGACCCCGATGATCGCCAGGATCGAGGTGTTCACGACGACGTTGCGGAGGTTGTTCACCGACAGGAAGGCGTCGCTCTCGGCGATGCTGAAGAGCACCACCAGGACGAGCAGCACGCCCAGGATCTGGAATGCCTGGGCGCTCACCAGCCGCTGGAGCGGGGTCTTCGGCTGCTCCTCGTCGGTCGGCGCCGCCGCCCGCTGCTCCGTGGCGGTGTTCACGCCGCCTCCTGGCTGATCGCGCCGGTCATGGCTCCCACCAGTTCCTCCATCGAGGTCTTGTCGGCGTCGTAGGTCGCCACCCGCCGGCCCAGCCGCAGCACCTGGATCCGGTCGGCCACCTCGATGACGTGGGGCATCGAGTGGCTGATGAGGACCACGGCGATGCCGCGGTCGCGCACCCGCCGGATCAGGTCCAGCACGTTGCGGGTCTGCACGACGCCGAGGGCCGCGGTGGGCTCGTCCAGGAAGATCACCCGGCTGGCCCAGGCCGCCGCGCGGGCGACGGCGATCTGCTGGCGCTGGCCACCGGACATCGACCCGACCGGTGCGGCGAAGTCACGCACCGTCGCACCGAGCTCGTCGAACGCACGGACGGTGTTCGCCTTCATCTCGGCGTGGTCCATGAAGCCCATCCGGCCCATCAGGCCCCGCCGCATGACCTCCCGACCCAGGTACATGTTCTGCACCGGGTCGAGGTGGGGGGCGAGCGCGAGGTCCTGGTAGACGGTCTCGATGCCCAGCGACCGCGCGGCCGCCGGGGTGTCGATCGTCACCCGCTCACCGTCGCTGTACAGCTCGCCGGAGTCCACGGCGAGGGACCCCGACAACGCCTTGACCAGCGTGCTCTTGCCGGCACCGTTGTCACCGATGAGCGCGACCACCTCACCGGGGTTGACGTCGAAGTCGGCGCCGTCGAGGGCACGCACGTGCCCGAACTCGCGCCGGAGACCCCGGGCCTCGAGGGCGGCGGTCATCGCGCCTCCTCCTGAACGTGCGGCGACGCCATGGTCGACGCCCTCCCTTCTCCTCGGTCGTGCTCCATGCCCGGCTCCCTGCGTCGCGCGAGGCGGTCGTGGTCGTGGTGGGCCGGGACGGCGCGGACGGGAGGCCGCAGCTCGCCGGACCCGCGCGGTACCAGGCGGAACGGCACCAGCACCGTCTCCACGGGCGCGCTCGGGTCGTCGATCCGGCGGAACAACCGCTCCGCGGCGGCGCGGCCGATGACCTCGGGGTCGTGGTCGATGACGGTGACCGCCGGCGCGAGCGAGTCGGCCATCGGGAAGTCGTCGAAGCTGACCACCGCCACGTCGGTGCGGCGGGCACTGTGCAGCAGCGGTACCAGCCCGAGGGAGCAGCGCATGTTCGAGGAGAACATCGCGGTCGGCGGCTGCGGCCCGGCCAGCAGCTGCACGGCGGCGGCAGTGGCCTCGCGGGCCGAGCCGGCACCGACCGCGACCAGGGAGTCGTCGGCGACCAGCCCGTGCTCGGACATCGCCCGGCGGTACCCGGCCAGCCGCAGCCGCGTCGTGGGGTTGCGCAGTTCCGAGCCCAGGAAGCCGACCCGCCGATGGCCGTGCTCCAGCAGGTGGCGGGTCGCCACCTCTGCTGCGGAGAGGTCGTCGATAAGCACCGCGTCGCTGCTGACCCCCTCGGGCAGCCGGTCCACGAAGACGACCGGGGTGTGCTGCAGCGTCTCGGCCAGGTAGGCGTGGTGGCGCGCCATCGGCGCGACGATCAGCCCGGCGACCTGGCGCACGAGCATGCTCTCCACCACGAGCGCCTCGCGTTCCGGAGCCCGGTTGCCGACGCTGGAGACCATCACCGCCTGGCCCCGTTCGTGAGCCACCTGCTCGACGGCGCTGGTGAGCCGGGCGAAGAACGGGTCGGCGAGGCTCTCGACCACCAGCCCGATCACGTCGGCCCGGCCCATCCGCAGCGACCGGGCCAGCAGGTTGGGCTGGAACCCCAGGTCGGTGATCGCCTGCTGCACCCGTGCCCGGGTGCTCGGGGTGACGTGCGCGTCGCCGTTGACCACCCGGGAGACCGTCTTCGGGCTCACCGCCGCCCGGGAGGCGACGTCACGCAGAGTGATGCGCGGCGTCACTGCCGGCGCCCCGGGGCACAGCCCGTCGGCCCGCCGCACGGCGGGCAGAGGGTGGTGGCGGAGAGGAGCACGGCACGCGCCTTTGCGAGTCGAGGATCACTGTCAAAGAGTGACGTGGGCCATGGAACAAGCCCATGTCATCGATGTCAATGAACCGATGCACGGTTGAGACACAACGCCTCCGGCCAGCTAGGGTCGCTGCTCTGACCGGACCGGCCGGCTCCGGCGGCCATCTCCCGAGGAGTTCGTGATGAGACCCACCGGTGACTCAGCGCAGTCCGGCAGCTGGACCTCGCTGCCGAGCCACCACGCCTGGCTGGACGCCGAGGGAGAGCGCCTGCTCTCCTTCGGCGCGGCCGCCGGGACGACCGCCGCACCCGGCTTCGCCTGGCTGGACGACACGGGCCGGCCGGACCCCGAGCAGCCTCCGCAGCTGTGGATCACCGCCCGGATGACGCACGTCTTCGCGCTCGCCTGCCTGCGCGGGCGGCCAGGAGCCGGCCCACTGGTGGACCGGGGGCTGGCCGCGCTGGACGGGCCGTTCCGGGACGCTGAGCACGGCGGCTGGTACTCGTCGCTGACCGCCGAGGGCACCCCCGCGGCCACCGGCAAGTCCGCCTACGACCACGCCTTCGTCGTGCTGGCGGCCGCGAGCGCCACCGCGGCCGGTCGCCCGGGCGCCGCCGCGCTCCTGCAGGAGGCCCTGGACGTCGTCGAGCAGCACTTCTGGTCCGCCGACGAGGGCCGGAGCCTGGAGAGCTGGGACCGCGCCTGGACGACGCTGGAGCCGTACCGGGGCGCCAACAGCAACATGCACACCGTCGAGGCGTTCCTCACCGCGGCGGCCGTGACCGGCGAGGACCGTTGGCTGACCCGGGCCACCAGCATCGCCGAGCACCTGGTGCACACCGCGGCCCGGGAGAACGGCTGGCGCCTGCCCGAGCACTTCGACCCGCAGTGGCAGCCGCTGCCGGACTACAACGCCGATCGCAAGAACGACAAGTTCCGCCCCTACGGCTCCACGCCCGGACACTGGCTGGAGTGGTCGCGGCTGTTGCTGCACCTCGAGGCAGCGTTGGGCGCGGAGGCGCCGGCCTGGCTCCTCCCGGACGCCCGGAGCCTGTTCGACGCGGCGGTCGAGGTCGGCTGGGCGGCCGACGGTGCGCCCGGCTTCGTCTACACGCTGGACTGGTCGGACCGGCCGGTGGTCGCCTCCCGCCTGCACTGGGTGCTCACCGAGGCGATCGGCGCGGCGGCGGTCCTGGTGCGGCGCACCGGCGACCCCCGGTACGAGCACTGGTACCGGACGTTCTGGGACGAAGCCGCCGCTCGGTTCCTCGACGCCGATCGCGGCAGCTGGGTGCACGAGCTCCCGGTGGGCGATGCGGAGGCGGTCTGGTCCGGCAAGCCGGACGTCTACCACGCCTACCAGGCGACCCTGCTCCCCCAGCTCCCGCTGGCGCCGGTGCTCGCCGCGGCCCTGCGACAGGAGCTCGGTGCGGACTGAGCGGTCAGCCGGCCAGCAGCCGGACCAGCCGCTCGACCTCTTGGGCGGTCGCCGTCCGGGCCGCCCCCAGGTACTTCCGGGGATCGACGAGCGCCGGGTCGGCCGCGAGGGCGTCGCGCACTGCGCGGGTGAAGGTGCCGTTCAGGTGCGTGGAGATGTTGACCTTCGTCATGCCGGCCGAGACCGCCTCCCGCAGGTGCTCGTCCGGGACTCCGGACGAGCCGTGAAGCACCAGCGGCACCGGCACGGCGGCCCGGATGGCGCCGATGAGCTCCAGGTCCAGCCGGGCGGTGCGTGTGGTCATCGCGTGGGAGCTGCCCACCGCCACGGCGACCGCGTCGATGCCGGTGGCCTCCACGAACCGGGCGGCGTCCTCCGGCCGGGTGCGCACCCCCGGCGCATGCACCCCGTCCTTGCCGCCGATCTCGCCGATCTCGGCCTCCACCGAGACCCCCCGGTCGTGCGCCCGCTCGACGACACCGCGGGTGGTCGCGAGGTTCTCCTCGACCGGGAGCGTCGAGCCGTCGAACATCACCGACGTGAACCCCAGCGCCAGCGCCTGCGCCACGAGCTCGAGGTCGGTCGCGTGGTCCAGGTGCACCACCACCGGCACGGCGGCGGCGTCCGCGATGGCGAGCATCGCGCTGCCGACCGGCGCGAGCGCCCCGTGGTACCGCACCGCGTTCTCGCTCAGCTGCAGCACCGTGGGCCGACCGGCCGCCTCCGCCCCGGCCACGATCGCCTCGGCGTGCTCGACCTGGATGACGTTGAACGCCCCGAGGCCACCGCGGCCCTGCTGGGCCGCGGTCAGGACGTCGGTCAGTGCGGCGCGGGTCACGGCGTGCTCCTCGGGTCGGTCGTCCCCTCCGAGCAGCCGGTTCGGGCCCGGGGGGTGGCAGGGCGGTGCCGGGCGGCCGCTGCCCGCGGTGTCCCCGGCGATCGGCGTCCCCAGCCCGGCGGCGAACGTAGCAGCCGTTCCGCAGTCTGCTCGGCCGCACAGGCGCTGAGCACCGACCGGTCCCAGGAGGACTCGTGCACGAACGCCCCACCGTCCCAACGGTCCACGTCCTCGGCCCGAACCCGGCGCAGGACCGGCTGCAGGTGGTGCCCCGGCTGCTGATCGGCGAGGTCAACCGCGCCACCGAGGTGGTGAGCCGGCCCGGCGGGAAGGGCATGATCGTGGCCCGCGGGGTGGTGCGGTTGGGCAGCCGGGCGGCGCTGCACGGCTTCGTCGGCGGGTCGGTCGGTGCACAGATCTCGGCGGGCTGCCGGGACCTCGGGGTCGACGACCACCACGTCCGGATCGACGGGGAGACCCGGGTGACCACCGTGCTCGTGGACAGCGCCACGGGCACCTCCACCGTGGTCAACGAGCCCGGCCCCGAGGTGGGTGACGCCCACGTGGCCGCCCTGGTCGACGGGCTGGTGGCGGCCGTGCAAGCCGGCGACGTGGTCGTGTGCACCGGCAGCCTGCCGCGGGGCGCGCCGGTCGACCTCTACGCGCGGTGCGTGACCGCCCTGCGCGGGCGCGGGGTGCTCACCGTGGTCGACACGTCCGGCCCCGGCCTGGCCGCGGCGGTCCGCTCCCGACCGGACGTGCTGAAGGTCAACGAGGAGGAGCTCCGCAGGGACGCCGGGCTGACCGGGCCCGCCGACACCGGTGCCGACTCGGACCTGGACCTGGACCTCCTCATGGGGCGCGCGCTCGACGCCGGCACCGGAGCGGTGATCGTGACCCGGGGTGCAGCCGGCCTGTCGCACCGCTCGGCGGAGGGGAACTGGGACGTGCGCAGCCCGGCCGTGCCGGTGGTCAACGCGACCGGGTCCGGGGACATGATGCTCGCCGGGTTCGTCACCGCCCTGGTGTCCGGGGCGGACCGGGTGACCGCGCTGCGCACCGGCGCCGCGGCCGGGGCGGCCAACGCCGCCCGGCTGGAACCGGACATCACCGGCCACGAGGTGCAGCAGCTGCTCATGGAGTCCGTGGCCACCGCCGTCCCGGGGGTGCAGCGGTGAGCGCCACCTTCCTCGGCATCGACGTCGGCACCACCCGGACCAAGGCGTTGCTGCTCGCCGCGGACGGGGGCGACGTCCTGGCCACGGCCGCGGCCGCCACTCCGCAGGACGAGGCCGACGGCGTCGCGGTCCACTCCCCTGGCTCGGTCCGGGCCGTGGCGGTCGACGTCGCCCGCCGTGCACTGGCCTCGGCCGGGCCCGACGCCCGGGCCGCACTGGGCGGCATCGCGGTCACCTCGGTCGGTGAGGAGGCGGTGCTGCTCGACGCCGCGGCCCGGCCGGTCGGCGACGTGCCCACCTGGTTCTCCGGCGTCGGGCACGGCCCGGCCCAGGAGCTCGCCGCCGAGCTGGACCGGCGGGCTCCGATCACCGGTCTGCGCCACCCCGAGTACACGGTCCACACGCTGGCCTGGTGGGCGCGCACCCGCCCAGCCCAGGCCCGCGCCGCCGTCACCCTGACCGACCTGGGCAGCTGGCTGCTCTCCTCCCTCGGTCCCGGCGACCTGGTGATGGACCACTCCCATGCGTCGCGCACCGGCCTCTTCGACGCACCAACCCGGTCGTGGCGGACGGCGGGGCTGGGCGTGGTCGGGATGGGCGGGGTCTCCCTGCCCCGGCTGGTGCCCTCGGGAACCGTGATCGGGGAGCTGGGCCCCGGACCGGCCGCGGAGCTCGGCGTCGCGCCGGGGGTACCGCTGGTCACCGGAGGCCACGACCACTTCTGCGGCGCCCTCGCCGCAGGCGCGCGCTCCCCCGGTGACCTCTTCGTCTCGGCGGGCACCTCCGAGGCGCACGTGCTGGTGACCGACTCCCTCGACCCGACGGCGACGGCGGACAGCGAGGTCGGCTGCTTCGTCACGGACGGGCTGTTCTACTTGCACGCCGCGGTGCCCTCCGGCGGGCTCTACCTGACCTGGACCCGGTTGCTCGGGCTCGACCCGGCCGCGCCGTTGGACGACCTGCTGGGCGGCGAGCCGATCGGCAGCTGCGGGATCCGCGGGCGGATCTCCGCCGACCGCCCGCACAGCCAGGTGGGCCGCGCCCAGCGCGGTGGCCTCGTCGGCGTCGACGAACGAGGCGGTCCCCTCGCCGACCGCCGACCGGATCTCCCGCCAGGTGGCCGACTCGGCCGGCCGGCCGGCGAGCAGCCGCTGGGTGACCGCCCGGCCGGCGGTCCGGCTCAGGTCCCGGGTGAGGTCCCGGGAGGCCACCGCGGTCGTCTCCATCAGTGCGCGCAGCACGGTCGCCGGGGTCACCTCGAGCGGGACCCCGTCCAGGGTGAGCCGGCGGTCGGCGGAGATCCGCCCGCGGATCCCGCAGCTGCCGATCGGCTCGCCGCCCAGCAGGTCGTCCAACGGCGCGGCCGGGTCGAGCCCGAGCAACCGGGTCCAGGTCAGGTAGAGCCCGCCGGAGGGCACCGCGGCGTGCAAGTAGAACAGCCCGTCCGTGACGAAGCAGCCGACCTCGCTGTCCGCCGTCGCCGTCGGGTCGAGGGAGTCGGTCACCAGCACGTGCGCCTCGGAGGTGCCCGCCGAGACGAAGAGGTCACCGGGGGAGCGCGCGCCTGCGGCGAGGGCGCCGCAGAAGTGGTCGTGGCCTCCGGTGACCAGCGGTACCCCCGGCGCGACGCCGAGCTCCGCGGCCGGTCCGGGGCCCAGCTCCCCGATCACGGTTCCCGAGGGCACCAGCCGGGGCAGGGAGACCCCGCCCATCCCGACCACGCCCAGCCCCGCCGTCCGCCACGACCGGGTTGGTGCGTCGAAGAGGCCGGTGCGCGACGCATGGGAGTGGTCCATCACCAGGTCGCCGGGACCGAGGGAGGAGAGCAGCCAGCTGCCCAGGTCGGTCAGGGTGACGGCGGCGCGGGCCTGGGCTGGGCGGGTGCGCGCCCACCAGGCCAGCGTGTGGACCGTGTACTCGGGGTGGCGCAGACCGGTGATCGGAGCCCGCCGGTCCAGCTCGGCGGCGAGCTCCTGGGCCGGGCCGTGCCCGACGCCGGAGAACCAGGTGGGCACGTCGCCGACCGGCCGGGCCGCGGCGTCGAGCAGCACCGCCTCCTCACCGACCGAGGTGACCGCGATGCCGCCCAGTGCGGCCCGGGCGTCGGGCCCGGCCGAGGCCAGTGCACGGCGGGCGACGTCGACCGCCACGGCCCGGACCGAGCCAGGGGAGTGGACCGCGACGCCGTCGGCCTCGTCCTGCGGAGTGGCGGCCGCGGCCGTGGCCAGGACGTCGCCCCCGTCCGCGGCGAGCAGCAACGCCTTGGTCCGGGTGGTGCCGACGTCGATGCCGAGGAAGGTGGCGCTCACCGCTGCACCCCCGGGACGGCGGTGGCCACGGACTCCATGAGCAGCTGCTGCACCTCGTGGCCGGTGATGTCCGGTTCCAGCCGGGCGGCGTTGGCCGCCCCGGCCGCGGCGCCGGTGCGCAGCGCGGTCACCCGGTCCGCCCCGGACACCAGGGCGGTGACGAACCCGGCGAGCATCATGTCCCCGGACCCGGTCGCGTTGACCACCGGCACGGCCGGGCTGCGCACGTCCCAGTTCCCCTCCGCCGAGCGGTGCGACAGGCCGGCTGCACCCCGGGTCACGATCACCGCTCCGGTGCCGGCGTCGAGCGCGCGCCCCATGAGGAGGTCCAGGTCCAGGTCCGAGTCGGCACCGGTGTCGGCGGGCCCGGTCAGCCCGGCGTCCCTGCGGAGCTCCTCCTCGTTGACCTTCAGCACGTCCGGTCGGGAGCGGACCGCCGCGGCCAGGCCGGGGCCGGACGTGTCGACCACGGTGAGCACCCCGCGCCCGCGCAGGGCGGTCACGCACCGCGCGTAGAGGTCGACCGGCGCGCCCCGCGGCAGGCTGCCGGTGCACACGACCACGTCGCCGGCTTGCACGGCCGCCACCAGCCCGTCGACCAGGGCGGCCACGTGGGCGTCACCCACCTCGGGGCCGGGCTCGTTGACCACGGTGGAGGTGCCCGTGGCGCTGTCCACGAGCACGGTGGTCACCCGGGTCTCCCCGTCGATCCGGACGTGGTGGTCGTCGACCCCGAGGTCCCGGCAGCCCGCCGAGATCTGTGCACCGACCGACCCGCCGACGAAGCCGTGCAGCGCCGCCCGGCTGCCCAACCGCACCACCCCGCGGGCCACGATCATGCCCTTCCCGCCGGGCCGGCTCACCACCTCGGTGGCGCGGTTGACCTCGCCGATCAGCAGCCGGGGCACCACCTGCAGCCGGTCCTGCGCCGGGTTCGGGCCGAGGACGTGGACCGTTGGGACGGTGGGGCGTTCGTGCACGAGTCCTCCTGGGACCGGTCGGTGCTCAGCGCCTGTGCGGCCGAGCAGACTGCGGAACGGCTGCTACGTTCGCCGCCGGGCTGGGGACGCCGATCGCCGGGGACACCGCGGGCAGCGGCCGCCCGGCACCGCCCTGCCACCCCCCGGGCCCGAACCGGCTGCTCGGAGGGGACGACCGACCCGAGGAGCACGCCGTGACCCGCGCCGCACTGACCGACGTCCTGACCGCGGCCCAGCAGGGCCGCGGTGGCCTCGGGGCGTTCAACGTCATCCAGGTCGAGCACGCCGAGGCGATCGTGGCCGGGGCGGAGGCGGCCGGTCGGCCCACGGTGCTGCAGCTGAGCGAGAACGCGGTGCGGTACCACGGGGCGCTCGCGCCGGTCGGCAGCGCGATGCTCGCCATCGCGGACGCCGCCGCCGTGCCGGTGGTGGTGCACCTGGACCACGCGACCGACCTCGAGCTCGTGGCGCAGGCGCTGGCGCTGGGGTTCACGTCGGTGATGTTCGACGGCTCGACGCTCCCGGTCGAGGAGAACCTCGCGACCACCCGCGGTGTCGTCGAGCGGGCGCACGACCGGGGGGTCTCGGTGGAGGCCGAGATCGGCGAGATCGGCGGCAAGGACGGGGTGCATGCGCCGGGGGTGCGCACCCGGCCGGAGGACGCCGCCCGGTTCGTGGAGGCCACCGGCATCGACGCGGTCGCCGTGGCGGTGGGCAGCTCCCACGCGATGACCACACGCACCGCCCGGCTGGACCTGGAGCTCATCGGCGCCATCCGGGCCGCCGTGCCGGTGCCGCTGGTGCTTCACGGCTCGTCCGGAGTCCCGGACGAGCACCTGCGGGAGGCGGTCTCGGCCGGCATGACGAAGGTCAACATCTCCACGCACCTGAACGGCACCTTCACCCGCGCAGTGCGCGACGCCCTCGCGGCCGACCCGGCGCTCGTCGATCCCCGGAAGTACCTGGGGGCGGCCCGGACGGCGACCGCCCAAGAGGTCGAGCGGCTGGTCCGGCTGCTGGCCGGCTGACCGCTCAGTCCGCACCGAGCTCCTGTCGCAGGGCCGCGGCGAGCACCGGCGCCAGCGGGAGCTGGGGGAGCAGGGTCGCCTGGTAGGCGTGGTAGACGTCCGGCTTGCCGGACCAGACCGCCTCCGCATCGCCCACCGGGAGCTCGTGCACCCAGCTGCCGCGATCGGCGTCGAGGAACCGAGCGGCGGCTTCGTCCCAGAACGTCCGGTACCAGTGCTCGTACCGGGGGTCGCCGGTGCGCCGCACCAGGACCGCCGCCGCGCCGATCGCCTCGGTGAGCACCCAGTGCAGGCGGGAGGCGACCACCGGCCGGTCCGACCAGTCCAGCGTGTAGACGAAGCCGGGCGCACCGTCGGCCGCCCAGCCGACCTCGACCGCCGCGTCGAACAGGCTCCGGGCGTCCGGGAGGAGCCAGGCCGGCGCCTCCGCGCCCAACGCTGCCTCGAGGTGCAGCAACAGCCGCGACCACTCCAGCCAGTGTCCGGGCGTGGAGCCGTAGGGGCGGAACTTGTCGTTCTTGCGATCGGCGTTGTAGTCCGGCAGCGGCTGCCACTGCGGGTCGAAGTGCTCGGGCAGGCGCCAGCCGTTCTCCCGGGCCGCGGTGTGCACCAGGTGCTCGGCGATGCTGGTGGCCCGGGTCAGCCAACGGTCCTCGCCGGTCACGGCCGCCGCGGTGAGGAACGCCTCGACGGTGTGCATGTTGCTGTTGGCGCCCCGGTACGGCTCCAGCGTCGTCCAGGCGCGGTCCCAGCTCTCCAGGCTCCGGCCCTCGTCGGCGGACCAGAAGTGCTGCTCGACGACGTCCAGGGCCTCCTGCAGGAGCGCGGCGGCGCCCGGGCGACCGGCCGCGGTGGCGCTCGCGGCCGCCAGCACGACGAAGGCGTGGTCGTAGGCGGACTTGCCGGTGGCCGCGGGGGTGCCCTCGGCGGTCAGCGACGAGTACCAGCCGCCGTGCTCAGCGTCCCGGAACGGCCCGTCCAGCGCGGCCAGCCCCCGGTCCACCAGTGGGCCGGCTCCTGGCCGCCCGCGCAGGCAGGCGAGCGCGAAGACGTGCGTCATCCGGGCGGTGATCCACAGCTGCGGAGGCTGCTCGGGGTCCGGCCGGCCCGTGTCGTCCAGCCAGGCGAAGCCGGGTGCGGCGGTCGTCCCGGCGGCCGCGCCGAAGGAGAGCAGGCGCTCTCCCTCGGCGTCCAGCCAGGCGTGGTGGCTCGGCAGCGAGGTCCAGCTGCCGGACTGCGCTGAGTCACCGGTGGGTCTCATCACGAACTCCTCGGGAGATGGCCGCCGGAGCCGGCCGGTCCGGTCAGAGCAGCGACCCTAGCTGGCCGGAGGCGTTGTGTCTCAACCGTGCATCGGTTCATTGACATCGATGACATGGGCTTGTTCCATGGCCCACGTCACTCTTTGACAGTGATCCTCGACTCGCAAAGGCGCGTGCCGTGCTCCTCTCCGCCACCACCCTCTGCCCGCCGTGCGGCGGGCCGACGGGCTGTGCCCCGGGGCGCCGGCAGTGACGCCGCGCATCACTCTGCGTGACGTCGCCTCCCGGGCGGCGGTGAGCCCGAAGACGGTCTCCCGGGTGGTCAACGGCGACGCGCACGTCACCCCGAGCACCCGGGCACGGGTGCAGCAGGCGATCACCGACCTGGGGTTCCAGCCCAACCTGCTGGCCCGGTCGCTGCGGATGGGCCGGGCCGACGTGATCGGGCTGGTGGTCGAGAGCCTCGCCGACCCGTTCTTCGCCCGGCTCACCAGCGCCGTCGAGCAGGTGGCTCACGAACGGGGCCAGGCGGTGATGGTCTCCAGCGTCGGCAACCGGGCTCCGGAACGCGAGGCGCTCGTGGTGGAGAGCATGCTCGTGCGCCAGGTCGCCGGGCTGATCGTCGCGCCGATGGCGCGCCACCACGCCTACCTGGCCGAGACGCTGCAGCACACCCCGGTCGTCTTCGTGGACCGGCTGCCCGAGGGGGTCAGCAGCGACGCGGTGCTTATCGACGACCTCTCCGCAGCAGAGGTGGCGACCCGCCACCTGCTGGAGCACGGCCATCGGCGGGTCGGCTTCCTGGGCTCGGAACTGCGCAACCCCACGACGCGGCTGCGGCTGGCCGGGTACCGCCGGGCGATGTCCGAGCACGGGCTGGTCGCCGACGACTCCCTGGTCGCGGTCGGTGCCGGCTCGGCCCGCGAGGCCACTGCCGCCGCCGTGCAGCTGCTGGCCGGGCCGCAGCCGCCGACCGCGATGTTCTCCTCGAACATGCGCTGCTCCCTCGGGCTGGTACCGCTGCTGCACAGTGCCCGCCGCACCGACGTGGCGGTGGTCAGCTTCGACGACTTCCCGATGGCCGACTCGCTCGCGCCGGCGGTCACCGTCATCGACCACGACCCCGAGGTCATCGGCCGCGCCGCCGCGGAGCGGTTGTTCCGCCGGATCGACGACCCGAGCGCGCCCGTGGAGACGGTGCTGGTGCCGTTCCGCCTGGTACCGCGCGGGTCCGGCGAGCTGCGGCCTCCCGTCCGCGCCGTCCCGGCCCACCACGACCACGACCGCCTCGCGCGACGCAGGGAGCCGGGCATGGAGCACGACCGAGGAGAAGGGAGGGCGTCGACCATGGCGTCGCCGCACGTTCAGGAGGAGGCGCGATGACCGCCGCCCTCGAGGCCCGGGGTCTCCGGCGCGAGTTCGGGCACGTGCGTGCCCTCGACGGCGCCGACTTCGACGTCAACCCCGGTGAGGTGGTCGCGCTCATCGGTGACAACGGTGCCGGCAAGAGCACGCTGGTCAAGGCGTTGTCGGGGTCCCTCGCCGTGGACTCCGGCGAGCTGTACAGCGACGGTGAGCGGGTGACGATCGACACCCCGGCGGCCGCGCGGTCGCTGGGCATCGAGACCGTCTACCAGGACCTCGCGCTCGCCCCCCACCTCGACCCGGTGCAGAACATGTACCTGGGTCGGGAGGTCATGCGGCGGGGCCTGATGGGCCGGATGGGCTTCATGGACCACGCCGAGATGAAGGCGAACACCGTCCGTGCGTTCGACGAGCTCGGTGCGACGGTGCGTGACTTCGCCGCACCGGTCGGGTCGATGTCCGGTGGCCAGCGCCAGCAGATCGCCGTCGCCCGCGCGGCGGCCTGGGCCAGCCGGGTGATCTTCCTGGACGAGCCCACCGCGGCCCTCGGCGTCGTGCAGACCCGCAACGTGCTGGACCTGATCCGGCGGGTGCGCGACCGCGGCATCGCCGTGGTCCTCATCAGCCACTCGATGCCCCACGTCATCGAGGTGGCCGACCGGATCCAGGTGCTGCGGCTGGGCCGGCGGGTGGCGACCTACGACGCCGACAAGACCTCGATGGAGGAACTGGTGGGAGCCATGACCGGCGCGATCAGCCAGGAGGCGGCGTGAACACCGCCACGGAGCAGCGGGCGGCGGCGCCGACCGACGAGGAGCAGCCGAAGACCCCGCTCCAGCGGCTGGTGAGCGCCCAGGCATTCCAGATCCTGGGCGTGCTGCTCGTCCTGGTGGTGCTCTTCAGCATCGCCGAGAGCGACGCCTTCCTGTCGGTGAACAACCTCCGCAACGTCGTCGTGAACACCTCGATCCTGGCGATCATCGGGGTCGGCATGACCTTCGTGATCATCACCGGCGGCATCGACCTGTCGGTGGGCAGCGTGCTGGTGTTCAGCGGCGTCGTCGCGGCCAAGGTGATGGAGGCGCTGGGTGGCGAGGGCGTCGGGGTGTCCCTCGTGGGCGCGCTGGTCGCCTGCGGTTCGGGCACCCTGTGGGGTCTGTTCAACGGGGTGCTGGTCGCCCGGGCCAAGGTGCCGCCGCTGATCGTCACGCTCGGCACACTCGGCATGGCGTTGGGTGGCGCACAGATCGTCACCGGCGGCATCGACCTGCGCGGTGCGCCGACGGTGCTGACCGACACGATCGGCTTCGGTCGCCTGTTCGGCCAGATCCCCTACCTGTCGCTCATCGCCCTGCTGGTGGTGGTCGTGGGAGCGGTGGTCCTGCACCGCACCCGTTTCGGCCGCTACACGTACGCCGTCGGCTCCAACGCCGAGTCGGCCCGGCGGGTCGGGGTGAAGGTCGACCGGCACCTGATCGGCGTCTACACCCTGGCCGGCTTCTGTGCCGGCCTGGCCGGGATCCTCAACCTCGCGTTCTACGCCTCCACCACGATCGCCGGCCAGTCCAACACCGCCCTCAACGTGATCGCCGGTGTCGTCATCGGTGGCACGAGCCTCTTCGGTGGGATCGGCACGATCGCCGGCACGGTGATCGGCCTGTTCATCCCCTCCGTGCTGCAGAACGGCTTCGTGATCATGGGCGTCCAGCCCTTCTGGCAGCAGGTCGTCGTCGGCGCGTTCCTCATCGCCGCCGTCTACGTCGACCAGGTCCGACGCGCTGCGGCGACCCGCGGAGCGCGAAGTCGCAGGTCCTCGTCCTCCCGGTTCTCCCGCCCATCAGGGGCACGTCGAAAGGAATCACGGTGAACAGAAACACCAGTGCGAAGATGGCGGCGCTCTCGGCGCTGGCCCTTGCCTTGACCGCGTGTGGCGGTGACGACTCCGGCGACGGTGGCGGCTCCGGTGGCGGCGGAGGCGGCTCCGAGGCCTACGAGATCGCCTTCGTGCAGGGCGTCGCGGGCGACGAGTTCTACATCACGATGCAGTGCGGGATCGAGGAGGCCGCCGAGGAACTCGGCGTCGAGGTCACCACGCAGGGCGCACAGCAGTTCGACCCCGCGCTGCAGACCCCGATCGTCGACAGCGTCGTGGCCAGCGCACCGGACGGGCTGCTCATCGCCCCCACGGACGTGACCGGCATGTACCGCCCGATCCAGGCCGCCGCGGACGCCGGCATCGCCGTCGGGCTGGTCGACACGACGCTGGAGGACCCGTCGATGGCGGTCACCCAGGTCGCCTCGGACAACGAGGGCGGTGGGGCGGCGGCCTTCGAGGCCATCCAGGCCGCGAACCCGGAGGGCGGCACGGTGCTCGTGGTCGGGCACGAGCCCGGCATCAGCACCAGCGAGGCGCGCATCAAGGGCTTCCTCGACGCACTCGCCGAGGACCCGGCCTTCACCGCGCTGGAGACGCAGTACGCGCAGAACGACGTCGCCGAGGGGGCGCGCATCGTCACCTCGACGCTGCAGGCCACCCCCGACCTCATCGGGGTCTTCGGCACGAACCTGTTCGCCGCCGAGGGTGCGGCGACCGGCCTGCGCCAGGCAGGTGCCCAGGAGCAGGTGACCGTCGTCGGCTTCGATGCCGGCCCGGCCCAGGTCGAGGCGCTCGAGGCCGGCACCGTGCAGGCCCTGGTCGCCCAGCAGCCGGCCGAGATCGGCAGGCAGGGGCTGGAGCAGGTCATCGCCTCGCTGGACGGCGAGGAGCCGGAGGCCGAGATCCAGACCGGCTTCACGATCATCACCCAGGAGAACCTGGCCGACAACCAGGACGCGCTCTACCGCTCCAGCTGCTGATCTCCCCGCCGAGGCAGGACGCCCCGCCCCCTCGCTCGAGGGGGCGGGGCGTCCTGCGACGTGGGCAGCTCAGCCGAGGCGGCCGTCCCGGGGCGACTCGGGGACGTCCAGGTGAACGACGAGATCGGCGCGTGACCGCGATGCCTCCACGGCGCAGCCGTTGCGTCCGTCGACGGTGCGCACCCAGTGCTCGGCCGCCTGGGCCTCGTGGCCGTAGGACCGGCGGCGCTGGATCAGGCGCCGCTCCCGCACCTCCGGTGGGACGTCGAGGTACCAGACCTCGTCCAGACAGGCGCGGACCGCCGACCAACCGTGCTCGGACATGAGCAGGTAGTTGCCCTCGGTGAGGACCAGGGGAGTGGCCGAGGGGACAGGCACGGCGCTGCCGACCGGTTCCTCGAGTGCCCGGTCGAACAGCGGCGCGTAGACCGGCACCCGGGGCGGCGTCCGCAGTCGGGTGAGCAGGGCGACGTAGCCGTCGACGTCGAAGGTGTCCGGCGCGCCCTTGCGGTGACCGCGTCCGAGGCGCTGCAACTCCACGCCGGCGTAGTGGAACCCGTCCATCCCGACCAGCGCTGCATGGTCGCCGAGTGCCGCGAGCAGCGCGGCGCACAGCGTCGACTTGCCCGCCCCAGGGGCGCCCGTGACGCCGAGGACGCGGCGGGTGCCGGGGCGGGCCAGCTGTGCAGCACGGGCGACCAGCTGCTCCAGCGTCTCCCGGACGACCGGAGGTGGTCCCGGGTCCGACGGAGCTGCCTGGTCCACGGGTCCACGTCCTCTCCGGCGGTCCACCGGGACGGCGACCGCACGTTCCTGCGGCACGGTAGGGACGCGTCGACGACGCTGTCAACGAGTGGTCTGCCGTCATGTCACCGGTGACATGACGGCAGCGCTGTGGTTGCATCGCCCCTGGCGGCCGTCGTCCACCGGCGGTGCCCCACCCTGCTGAGGAGATGCCCTGACATGACGGACTTCAACGGCCGCACCGTGCTGGTCACCGGGGCCACGGGCGGCATCGGGGGGGCGATCGTCCGGCAGCTCGTGGCCGCGGGCGCCGACGTCATCGCCAGCGGCCGGTCGGCCGACGGGCTGGCGGCGATCGCCGACGAGACGGGCGCCCGGACGCTGACCTTCGACCTGACCTCCGAGGAGAGCGTCCGGTCGGCACTTCAGGACCTCGACCTGTGGGGCGTGGTGAACTGCGGCGGCTTCGGCGGCGAGATCGCCACCCCGATGGAGACCGACATCGACGTCTTCGACAAGGTGATCAACGTCAACGCCCGCGGCGCCCTGCTGGTGACGAAGTACGCCGCCGCGTCGATGATCCGGCTGGGCCAGGGCGGCGCGATCGTGAACGTGTCCAGCCAGGCCGGTCTGGTGGCGCTGGCCGGTCACATCTCCTACGGGTCGTCCAAGGCGGCGCTGGACAACATCACCCGGGTGTCGGCTCTCGAGCTGGGCGCTCACGGCATCCGGGTCAACAGTGTCAACCCGACCGTGGTCATGACCCCCATGTCGGCCTGGTACTGGGGGCGCCCGGACATCGAGGGCCCCTTCCTCGACCAGATGCCCCTGGGCCGCTGGGCGACCGAGGACGAGATCGCAGCGCCGGTCGTGTTCCTGCTCAGCGACGGTGCGTCGATGATCTCGGGGGTGTCGCTGCCCGTCGACGGCGGCTACACGGCCCGCTGACGGCCGGGTCCCCCGGCGGCAGGCGACCTGGATGGCCACGATGCGCGACGTCGCCGCGCGCGCTCAGGTCAGCGCCAAGACGGTGTCCCGGGTCTTCAACGACGACCCGCACGTGCACCCGGAGACTCGGGCCCGGGTGGCGGCCGCGCTGCGCGAGCTGGGGTACCTGCCCACCTCGCTCGCCCAGACGTTCCGCTCCGGTCGCGCCCCCGTGCTGGGCGTGGCGGTGCCCGACCTCGGTGATCCGTTCTTCGCCGTCATCGCCAAGGCGGTCGAACAGGTCGCTGCGGCAGCCGACATGTCCGTCGTCGTGAGCAGCCTGGGGTACGACCCGCGGCTAGAGGCGGGGACGCTCGAGTCGCTGCTGCGCCGCTCGCTCAGCGGACTGGTCGTGGCGCCGACCTCGCAGGACCAGGGCCACCTGGGTGCCTGGGCGACGCGCCTGCCCATCGTCTTCGTCGACCGCCCGGCGCACGGCCTGCCGGCGGACGCGTTCACCGGTGACGACCACGAGGGCGGCCGGCTCGCCACTGCTCACCTGATCGCCCACGGCCACCACGACATCGCCTTCGTCGGGGACAGCCCGGCGATGTCCACCACCACCGCCCGCCTGGCCGGGCACCGGTCGGCGCTGACCGCCGCCGGTCTCCGGCCGAGGGACGAGCTCGTCGCGTTCGGCGCCGTGGACCGGGCGAGCGCCGACCGGGTGGTGGGGCGGCTCCGGGACGCTGCACGACCGCCGACGGCGCTGGTCAGCGCCGATGCCCGGACGTCGATGGCCCTCGTCCCGGCGCTGGCCGGCGCGGACTGGGCCGTGATCGGCTTCGGTGACTTCCCGATGGCGCACATGCTCTCGCCGTCCCTCACCGTCATAGACCAGGACCCCGCGACCTTGGGACGGCTGGCCGCGTCCCGGGTCGTCGAGCGCCTGGCCGCAGCCGGGGCACCGGTGCACCGGCACACGATGACGCCGGTCCGGCTCGTGCGGCGGCGGTCGTGCTGGTCACCATCCGGCGCCCGGGTCCTCTTCCCCACCTCATCGCCGGGTTCGGCGACCAGCGCGTCGCACGGTGAGGCCAGTCCACCGGACGCCGACCACCGTCGTCCACCGGCGCCGCCGTCCGGGTCGTCAGCAGAGGAGTGCACCGCATGACCACCACACCGTTGGATCAGCAGACCTTGGCCGGGTTGCCGCCAGCCCTCGGGCGTCCCGCGTACGACCGCCCAGCGGCCACCAGCGGCGTCGTCCACCTGGGAGTCGGGGGGTTCCACCGTTCCCACCAGGCCGTCTACTTCGATCGGCTGCTGGCTCGTGGACACGCCGACTGGGGGATCACCGGCGTGGGCGTGCTGGGTGTCGACCGGCCGCTGCACACCGCGTTGCGCGCCCAGGACGGGCTCTACACGCTCGTGCTGAAGGACACGGACGGGTCGATCGAGCCCACCGTCATCGGCTCGCTGCTGAACCTCCTGCTGCTGGAGGACGACGCAGCCGCCGTCCTGGCCGCCATGGCGGCGCCGTCGACCCACCTGGTCACCATGACCATCACCGAGGGCGGCTACAGCACCGACAAGTCCACCGGGCGCTTCCGCCTGGACGAGGGACTGGCCGCCGACCTGACCAGCCCGGTGCCCCGGACGGCGTTCGGCTTGCTGAGCGCCGCCCTCAGGAGGCGGCGAGACGCCGGCACGCCCCCGTTCACGGTCGTCTCCTGCGACAACGTCGAGGGCAACGGCGATCTGGCCCGGCAGACCCTGGTCGAGTTCACCCGGCTGCAGGAGGAGCAGGCGGCGGACGGGTTGGCCGACTGGATCGCCGGTGAGGTGGCGTTCCCGAACTCAATGGTCGACCGGATCACCCCGGCCACCACGGATGACGACCGCCTCCGCCTCACCGCGGAGACCGGCGTCGTGGACCAGTGGCCGGTCGTGGCCGAGCCCTACCTGCAGTGGGTGCTCGAGGACCGGTTCAGCGACGTGCGCCCGCCCCTGGAGGACGTCGGTGTCCAGCTGGTGCCCGACGTGCGCCCGTACGAGCTCATGAAGCTGCGGCTGTTGAACGCCAGCCACCAGGTCATGTCCTACCTGGGCGCCCTCGCCGGTCACCGCCGGGTCGACGAGGTGATGGCGGACCCGCTCTTCGCCGAACTGGTCGAGCGGTACATGCGCACCGAGGCGTCGCCCACGCTCCCGCCAGTGCCCGGCACCGACCTGGCCGCCTACCGGACCACGCTGTTGGCGCGCTTCGCCAACTCCGCGGTCAGCGACACTCTCGCCCGCAACTGCGCCGAGGGGTCCGAGCGCATCGCCACCTTCGTGCTGCCCGTGGTCAGGGCGCAGCTCGCCGCAGGCGGCCCCTGCCACCTGTCGGTCCTCGCGATCGCCGCCTGGGCGCGGTACGCCCGAGGCGTGGACGAGAACGGGGAACCGTTGGCCGTCGTGGACGCCCGCCTGGACCGAGTGGCTCCGCTGCTGCAGCAGGAGGACCCGCTCGCCGTCCTCACGCTCGGCGAGGTCTTCGGCGAGCTCGCCGATGACGAGCGTTTTCGGCAGGCCTACTCGGAGGCAGCGCGGCTGCTGAACCGGCTCGGGGCCCGCGGGGCGGTGGCCCACCTGGTCCGCCCATGAGGTCGTCGAGACGCCTGTCGCTCGGGGTGCCGGCTCCGGCCACCACCGGGGGGCGGCAGCGCGCTGAGCACCGTGGTGACCGATCGCAGCACCGCGGCTCGCACCCGTGGTCGGACTCGTCCGCCGGGTCCGGCCTCCCGGCAGCGGAGGCTCAGTCGCGGAGGTGTGCCGGCCCGCGCTTGGTCCGGTACATGGCGGCGTCGGCGCAGGCGAGGAGCGAGGCCGGGTCGTCGGCCTCCTCGGGGAAGACCGCCGCCCCGGAGCTGGCGCGGATCCGCAGGGCCGTCCCGGGCAGCTGGAGCGGTGCCTCGAGGGCGGCACGCAGGTGCTCCTGCACCCGCCGGACCGTCTCCTCCGCAGGCGGGCGGCTGCCGTCGTCCGGCCGTGCCCGGCCGGACGCGGGGAGGCCGGCGAGGACGACCAGGAACTCGTCGCCGCCCAGCCGGCCCAGCAGGTCGCCGGCGCGGACGGCCGAGCGCAGGCGAGCGGCCGCCCCGACGAGCGCGGCGTCGCCGACGGCGTGACCGAAGCGGTCGTTGATCGCCTTGAAGTCGTCGAGGTCCAGCAGCACCGCCGCCACGCTCCCGCCGCTGCGGCGGGCGCGGTGCAGTTCCAGGTTCAGGTGCTCCAGCACGTGTGCCCGGTTGGGGAGGCCGGTGAGCTGGTCGTGGTGGGCCAGGTACGCCGTCCGCCGCTCCCGGTCGACCCGTGCGGTCACGTCCAGCTGGCTGCCGATCAGGTGCGTGACCTCGCCGTGCGCGTCCCGGACGGCGCTGACGTGCAGTTCGTTCCAGAACGCCGAGCCGTCGCGCCGGTAGTTCAGCAGCACCGCGTCGACGTCGCGCCCGGCGAGCAGCCGCCGCCGGATCGGGTGCACCTGGTTGCGGTCGGTGTCGGCCCCCTGCAGGAAGCGGCAGTTGCGGCCGAGCACCTCCGACTCCGGATAGCCGGTCATCCGCAGGAACGCGGCGTTCGCGTAGACCAGCGGGAGGTCGGGGCGGCGGGCGTCGGCGATGACGATCCCGTTGCTCGCGACCGAGACGGCCCGGAGCATCAGGTCCGGCAGGTCGGCCTCGGTGACCCGCGCGACGGCGTCGCCGGGGGCCGGGGCGGGGAGCGGCAGCGGCGTCGCCGACCCGGCCGGCGGGCGGGTCTTCTCCAGCAGCAGCCCGGCGGCCTCGAGCACCCGCTGCCGGTCGTAGGTCAGCACGTAGTCGAGTCGGCGCGCGGCCGAGCGCACCGGGACGGGGGCCTCGGTCGGGTCGCCGCGACCGTCCACGGGGACCTCGCGAGCGGCCAGCGCGGCCGCGAAGTGCGGGCTGACCACGGTCACGACCCACTGGTCGGTCAGCGGGTCGTCGGCATCGAGGGCGGTGCCCACCACGCCCGGCACGGGCTCGTCGGGCATCCCCGCGCCGGTCACCGCGGTCAGGGCGGTGAGGCTCCCGAGCGTCTCGTAGCGGCGGCGGGTGCGCGCGCTCATCAGGTCGGCGTGCTGGAAGTTCGCGAGGACGACGGTCTGCTCGTCCAGCAGGAGTGCCTGGCGCTCGACCTGACGGGTCATCGAGGCGAGCAGCGGCACGCCGGCGCGCTGCGGTCCCGAGGCGGCGGCGAGCACCTCGTACGGCGTCCCCGGACCGGTTCCCCCGGCGCCTCGCGCGGGCGTGGCCGGGCGCAGCTGCAGGCCCCGCATGCCGGCCGCCGGCAGGCCCCCCGGACGCCCGAACATCCAGCCCTGCCCGAGTCGCGCGCCCATCGCCAGCGCGCGGTCCAGGTGCTCGGTGGTCTCGATCCCCTCGGCCAGGACGAGCGCGCCGGAGCGCTCGGCGTCGGCACGCACGGCGTTGACCACCGCGGCGGCCTGCAGGCTGGTGTGTCCGCGCACCAGGGCCAGGTCCAGCTTGATCACGTCCGGCCGGAGGAACGACACGAGTGCGAGCCCGGCCGGCTCGGCACCGACGTCGTCCAGCGCCACCCCCCAGCCGATCTCGCGCGCGCCCCGCACGCCACGGACCAGGTCGGCCGGGCGCTCGAGCAGGTCGCGCTCGGTGACCTCCAGGACCACCTGCACCCCGGCCGGCGTGAGGTCGGCCAGGTCGGCCAGGTCGGCGGGGGCGAGGGTGGACAGCGTCGCCGGCTCGATGTTCACGAACAGGGTGGTCGGCTCCGCGGCGCCGGCGACCCCGCGCAGCGCAGCGCGCAGGCACGCGGTGTCCAGCGACGCGGTGGTCCCGGCTGCTGCGGCCGCGGCGAACAGCTCGGTCGGGGACTCCAGCGGCCCCGGCTCGCCGCGGGACAGCGCCTCCACCGCCACCAGCGCGCCGTCGGACAGGTCCACGATCGGCTGGAACAGCGACCGCACAGCGCGCTCTTCGCACATCCGTGAGGTCATGGGCCAAGCCTTCCACGCCGGGCCGGTCGGCGCGGGTCCTGAGCTGCACCCGGCAGACGACGCTGGGCTGCGCCGACCGTGCGGCGCTGGGCGCCCGCGGAGTGTGGCGCTTGACACAGCTTCGTGGACACCGATTGGCTGGGGAACGGAAAGCGCTTGCCAGGCCGCCGTGCCCGACGGTGACCGTCCAGACCAGAGGAGTCCTGTGACCCACTCGAAGCAGCCGGTCCGCGTCGCGGTCGTGGGAGCCGGGAACATCGCCGACGACCGCCACCTCCCGGCGTTGCGCGGGATGGGGGAGCGCGTCGAGGTGGTCGCGCTGGTCGACGTCGAGGAGTCCCGGGCCCGCGCCCTCGCCCAGCGCTGGGACGTCCCACACACCTTCGGCGACCTCGCCGCGATGCTGGCCGCGGAGTCGCCGGACCTGGTGGTGGTGTGCACCCCGCCGGGCGCGCACCTCGACGGCGTGACGACGTGCCTGCGCGCCGGTGCCTGGGTGTGGTGCGAGAAGCCGCCGATGCTCTCGCTCTCCGAACTCGACGCCGTCGCCGAGCTCGAGCGCGACGGCGGCCCGTACGCCACCTACGTGTTCCAGCACCGTTTCGGCTCCGGCGCCACCCGGCTGCGCGAGCTCGTGCGCACCGGTGAGCTGGGCCGGCCGCTGGTCGCCGTCTGCCACACCCTCTGGTACCGCGACCCCGCCTACTACGAGGTGCCCTGGCGGGGGCGCTGGGCCACCGAGGGCGGCGGCCCGACGATGGGCCACGGCATCCACCAGATGGACCTGCTGCTGTCCTTGCTCGGCGACTGGCGCGAGGTCACCGCGGTCACCGGCACGCTGGAACGCGACGTCGAGACCGAGGACGTCGCGATGGCGGTGGTGACGTTCGCGTCCGGGGCGATGGCCACCGTCGTCAACAGCGTGCTCTCGCCCCGGGAGACCAGCTACCTGCGCTTCGACTTCACCGACGCGACCGTCGAGCTGCAGCACGTCTACGGCTACGGCGACGACGACTGGACGTGGACCCCCGCCCCGCACGTCGCCGACCCCGACCGGGTCGCCGGCTGGCGGGCCACCGCCGGGGTGCCCAGCGGGCACGCCGCGCAGCTGCGCAGCCTGCTGGACTCCTTCGACCGGCGGGAGCGACCCCAGGTCAGCGGCGTCCAGGGCCGGGAGACGATGGAGCTGGTCACCGGCATCTACCGGTCGGCCGCCACCGGCCGCAGCGTCGCCCGCGCGGACCTGGTGCCGGGCAGTCCGCACTACGACCGGCTCGGCGGCGAGCTGGTCACCGCGGGCGGTGCCCGATGAGCCGCCCGAAGGGCGCGGCGTTCCGGGTCACCCACGAGCACGGCCGCCGGGTCGTCGTCGCGGTCGAGGGGGAGGGCCTGGGCCAGGCAGACCTCGGCGTCGGTCACCTCGACCGCGGCGAACCCGTCGTGCCGCACCCGGCCGACGTTGTCCACCGGGACGTAGCCCTCGCCGTGCCGGTAGCTGGACCCGCCCCAGAAGTT
>NZ_JAAKGN010000348.1:0-1080 GCF_011039295.1 Modestobacter sp. KNN46-3
GCCGTCGACCTGTTCCGCACCGGCATGGTGTTCGACGAGGCGAGCCCCTGGCTGCAGGTGACCACCTGCGCCGGCCGCCCGGGCTGCGCCAAGTCGCTGGCCGACGTCCGCGCCGACGCGGTCACCGCCGTCTCCACCCGGACGCTGCCCGCCGGCGGCGCCCGACAGCACTGGGCCGGCTGCGAGCGCCGCTGCGGCCGACCACAGGGTGGGGTCGTCGACGTCGTCGCGACGCCGTCCGGCTACGAACTCTGGATCGATGAGGACTGATGTACTCCTACGAGCACGACGGCGCCGAGATCTACCGGCAGTCCTTCGCCACCATCCGCGCCGAGGCCGACCTGTCGGGCCTGCCCGAGGACGTCGCCCAGGTCGCCGTCCGGATGATCCACGCCTGCGGGCAGGTCGACCTGGTGGCCCACGTGGCCTTCTCCCCCGACGTCGTCCGGGCCGGCCGCAAGGCGCTGGAGTCCGGCGCCCCGGTGCTGTGCGACGCCCAGATGGTCGCCTCCGGCGTGACCCGCAAGCGGCTGCCGGCGTTCAACGAGGTCGTCTGCACCCTCAACGACCCGCGCACCCCCGACCTGGCCCGGGAGATGGGCACCACCCGCACCGCGGCGGCGATGCACCTGTGGGGCGACCGGCTGGACGGCGCCGTGGTCGCGATCGGCAACGCCCCCACCGCGCTGTTCCACCTGCTGGAGATGGTCCGCGACGGGGCCCCGCGCCCGGCCGCGGTCATCGGCATCCCGGTGGGCTTCATCGGCGCGGTCGAGTCCAAGGAGGCGCTGGCCGCCTCGGACCTGGAGTTCCTCGCCGTCCGCGGCCGGCGCGGTGGCAGCGCCATCACCGCCGCCGCCGTCAACGCGATCGCGAGCACCGCCGAATGAGGGGCCGCGAGACGCGCCGGATGACCACCAAAATGGCCATTTTGGTGGACGGGGGGCACCGGTGACCGGGCCAGTTCCAGGGCGTGCGCCGCGCGCTCGGCCTCCACCCGGTTGTCGCTGGGGTGCCTGGTCTGCCGCGGGTTGGCCGGCACCCGGTCCAGGTAGGGGCCGTAGCCGACCAGGTCGTCGG
>NZ_JAAKGN010000349.1:0-1074 GCF_011039295.1 Modestobacter sp. KNN46-3
GCTGAGCCGGGGCCCCCACGCCGCCGTCCGCCCCGGGAAGCTCGCCGCCAGCACGTCCACCATGGTCGCCGCGGCGGTCGAGGCCCCGGGCGAGGCGCCGAGCAGGGCCGCCAGGGAGCCGCCGGCCAGGAGTTCTCGGACGACCCGGCGGTGCTCGCCGGGTGGCTGCCGCTGGTGTTCGACCAGCGACCCCCGGGTCAGCCGATCGCGGCGACCCGCTCGGCCCAGGGCACCGACGTCGACTTCGGCGTGCTCACCCGCCGGCTGCTGTCCGCGCTGGCCGCACGGGGCGCGGACGTCCGGTTCGGCCAGGAGACGCGGGGGCTGCGGCGGAGCGGGGACCGGTGGCACCTGGACGTGCGCGACCGGCGCACCGGGGCACGGCGGCAGCTGCGCACCCCGTACGTCTTCGTGGGTGCCGGCGGCGGGACCCTCCCGCTGTTGCAGGCGGCTCGGGTGCCCGAGGTGCGCCGGTACGGCGTCTTCCCGATCAGCGGCCAGTTCCTGCGCACCGACCGGCCCGAGCTGGTCGCCGCCCACCGGGCCAAGCTGTACGGCCACGCAGCGCCGGGTGCACCGCCGATCTCGGTGCCCCACCTGGACCGGCGGGTCGTGGAGGGCCGCGACCACCTGCTCTTCGGGCCGTTCGCCGCCTTCTCCCCGCGGTTCCTCACCCAGGGGCGGCTCACCGACCTGGTGCGGTCCGTGCGGCGGGGCAACCTGCCGACCCTGCTGGCCGCCGCCCGGGACAACCGCAGCCTGATGGCCTACCTGGTGCGACAGCTGCGCCAGACCCCGCAGGACCGGATCGCGGCGCTCGCGGAGTTCGTCCCGTCGGTCCGCGCCCAGGACTGGGAGCTGATCACCGCCGGGCAGCGGGTGCAGGTGCTCAAGACCACGGAGGGCCGCGGCAGCATGGTCGGCTTCGGGACCGAGCTGGTGACCTCGGCCGGCGGCTCCCTGGCGGCCCTGCTCGGCGCCTCGCCCGGGGCCTCGACCGCCGCGGCGACCATGGTGGACGTGCTGGCGGCGAGCTTCCCGGGGCGGACGGCGGCGTGGGGGCCCCGGCTCAGC
>NZ_JAAKGN010000350.1:0-1069 GCF_011039295.1 Modestobacter sp. KNN46-3
CGGCGCTGGGCGGGGCTGTCGCGAATCCGTGTGCACTGGCAGACTCTGACGGGGCAGATCGTCCAACTGCGGTCGACATGTCGACGCCCACTGTCAGATGTCCCGCATCTGGTGATCGACTTCGGCTACTTGTGCCCAGTGCAACGCCGGACACGGACCAGTCCGCACCACTAGTTTCAGCTGCATGCTCTCGACGCTCTTGAACATCGCCGGCGTTCTCGTGGGGCTGCTCGTCCTGCTCTTCCTGATCGTGCACCTGTCCGCCCGCCCGGCCACCCGGGGCAGCACGACGGGCAGCCGCGCGCCGGGCTGGGTGAGCGACTCCGGGCAGCCGCACCCCGACCCGTGGGCACCGCTGTCGACCACCAGCACCCAGATCCGCACCGTCCGCTGAGCTGACCTGGGCGGCGGCCTCCCCGGCCCCCCCCCCGGACCGGCCGACACCGGCCCGGCGGCCCGGCGTCGGACTCCCGACCCCGGTTAGGCTCGCCCGCGATGACCAGCGACTCGACCGCGTTGCAGGTCTACCCGATCGGTCAGCTGATCGGCGTCCGCGCGGTCGTGGACCAGTTCGACGTCCGGGTCGGCGCAGCCCTGCACAGCCTCACCTCGGCCGAGTTCGGGGTCTGGGCCATGGCGCACGGGCCCGCCGACCACGTACCGCGCCCGTGGACCCCCGACGCGCTGGCCGCGCAGGCCGAGTCGGTCGGCGTTCCCGACTGCGCGCAGCGGCTGGACCGGCTGCAGGAGCAGGGGCTCGTCGCCCTGGCCGCGCCCGGCACCGAGTCGGCCCGCGACCTGGCCCGACGGGTCCGGATGGTGCCCCTCGTGCTGGGCCTGGGGAACAGCGCCGCCGCGCCGGACGCCTACGCGGTCGGGTTGCCCGGCCGCCCGCTCGCCGTGCTGTCGGCCGCCGCCTACGACCTGTTCGAGTGGGCGCACATGGAGACCAGCCTGTGGCGGGCCTGCGAGGGCGCTGCGGCCACCGCCGCGCGGGTGGGCATCGCCGACACCCTCGCCACCGATCCCGACGCGCTGCTGACGTCGTTGCTGGAGGACCTGCACCGGC
>NZ_JAAKGN010000351.1:0-1066 GCF_011039295.1 Modestobacter sp. KNN46-3
TGGACGGCGAAGGTGGCGCCCTCGCCGGGGGCGGTGTGCAGCTCGACCCGGCCGCCGTGCGCCTCGACCAGCGCGGCGACGATGGACAGCCCGAGGCCGGTGCCCCCTGCGGCCCGGGTCCGGGAGGCGTCGGCGCGGTAGAACCGCTCGAACACCCGGTCGGCGTCGGCCTGGGCCAGGCCGGGGCCCTCGTCGGTGACCGCGAGGACGAGCCAGCCGGGCTCGGCCCCGTCCTCGGCCACCCGGATGGTCACCCGGGTGTCTGCGGGGGTGTGGGTCAGCGCGTTGGTGACCAGGTTCCCGATCACCTGGCGGAGCCGGGCCTCGTCGCCGCGGACCACCGGGGCGTCGGTGAGCGAGGGGTCCAGCTGCAGGCTGAGCGAGCGGTCGGGGGCGACGGCGCGGGCGTCGTGCACGGCGTCGCCGGCCAGCTCGGCCAGGTCGACGGGGCCCAGTGCCAGCGGCCGCTGCTGGTCCAGCCGGGCCAGCTGCAGCAGGTCCTCGACGAGCAACCCCATCCGGGTCGCCTCGGACTCGATCCGCTGCAGGAGCCGGCCGGTCTCCTCCGGGCCGTGGACCGCCCCCTGGCGGTGCAGCTCGGCGAAGCCGCGGATCGAGGTCAGCGGGGTGCGCAGCTCGTGGCTGGCGTCGGCGACGAACCGGCGCATCCGGGCCTCGGAGGCGACGGCGTGCTCCTCGGAGGCCTGCTGGGCGCGGAAGGAGCTCTCGATCCGGCCGAGCATGCCGTTGAGCGCCTGCGACAGCCGGCCGACCTCGGTCCGGTCGTCGCCGTCGGGCACGCGCCGGGACAGGTCACCGGCGGCGATCGCCTGGGCCGTGTGCTCGACCTCGACGAGGGGCCGCAGGCTGTTGCGCACCACCAGGTGGCCGGCGATGCCGAGCACCGCGAGGACCAGCAGGCCGACCACCAGCTCGATCCGCACCAGCCGGTTCAGGGCGTCCTCGTCGGCGGACAGGTCCTGTCCCACGAGCAGGACGAACTCGTCGCTGAACGGGGTGGCAGGTACCTGGGTCGCGCCGACCCGCCACCTGGTCCGCCCGTCCT
>NZ_JAAKGN010000352.1:0-1044 GCF_011039295.1 Modestobacter sp. KNN46-3
GGTCGGCGCGGCAGGCCGCCAGGAAGTCGGTCGGGTAACCCCAGTGGGCCTTGCTGCGCAGCGCCAGCTCGGTGAGCTGGCCGGCTTCGTCCGGCGTGGCCGGCCGCAGGACGGTCGACGGAGGCACGTCCGGAGCCTGACAGGTCCCCCGGACGGCCGGTCCATGCCCTGCGCGTCCCCGCCTGGTCCGGGCGGCCGCGCCGACCCTGGGTCAGGGGGACGACCCAGCCGGAGGGTGTTCGGCCCGGGCGCCGTCCGCGGACGGGGCGGCCCGGTGGCCGTCGTCTCGACCACCGAGCCTGGGGTCCTCTGTGTGCCGGCACGCAGACGGCCCCTGCCCGGGTTCTGCCCGTGCGCGTCGTGGCCCAACCCGATCGCAGGCCGAGGACGCTCAGCCGGCCGCCGGGCCGTCGGGCTGGAACTCCCCCGTCCGGACGAGCGTCTCGGCGATGTCCCGCACCTTGCGGTTGCGCCGCATGGAAACCGCCGCCATGGCCTGGAACGCCTGGTCGGCGGTCAGCTTGTACCGCTCCATCAGGATGCCCTTGGCCTGGTCGATCACCGCCCGGGACTCCAGGGCGATCTGCAGGTTCTCCGCCAGCTCCCGGGTGCTCTGGTAGGCGTACATGTTGGCCACCGCGACTCCGGCGTACGGGGCGAACCGCTCGGCGGCCGACCGGGCCTCCTCGTCGAAGGCACGAGGTGCACGCGCGTAGATGTTCAACGCTCCGGCCACCTGCTCCTGGATCGGGAGCGGCACCGACAGCGAGCTGCCGCTGCCCCGCTGCCACGCGGCTCGGCAGTAGTCCGGCCAGCGGTCGTCGACGCGCGCATCCGGGATCTCGACCAGCTCACCGGTCGAGGCGGCGTGCAGGCAGGGGCCGTAGCCGCGGCCGTACTGGTTCTCGTCCAGGTCCAGGGCGAGCTGACCGGTGTAGACCGTGGTCGTCGCCCTGCCGTTGACCAGCAGCGAGATCGAGGCCTCGATCTCGCCCGGCAGCACCTGCTTGACCAGGTCGGCGACGGTCTGGAGCACCGACTCCA
>NZ_JAAKGN010000353.1:0-1043 GCF_011039295.1 Modestobacter sp. KNN46-3
TTGGCCTTCTGGTTGGCCAGCTCGTCACTGCTGCGCGCCTGGTCGTTGGCGGTGCGGGCGGCGAAGAACACGTCCTGGGCGGCGCGGAACTTCTTCCACAGGTCGTCGTCGGTGTCCCGGCCGACCCCGTCCCCCGCGCCGTCCAGCACCACCAGCAGCCCGGCGCCAGCCGACGTCCCGACCGTGGTCCCGGCCATGCCCGCCTCCGACCCGTCCGCCTGGGGCCGGGTCGACGAGGAGGGCACGGTCTACGTGCGCACCGCCACCGGCGAGCGCACCGTCGGCTCCTGGCAGGCCGGCGCGCCGGCCGAGGGCCTGGCCCACTACGGCCGCCGCTTCGACGACCTGGCCACCGAGGTCACCCTGCTCGAGGCGCGGCTGGCCGCGCACACCGGCAACCCGGGCGAGATCCGCACCAAGGCCCAGGAGCTCGCCGACTCCATCCCGCTCGCCCAGGCGGTCGGCGACCTCGACAGCCTCTCCGCCCGCGCCCGGGCGATGGTCAGCATGGCCGACACCGCCGTCGCGGCGAACCGCGCCGAGAAGGCGGCACAGCGAGCCGTGCAGGTCCAGCGCAAGGAGGCGCTCGCCGCCGAGGCGGAGCAGATCGCCGCGGACTCCACGCAGTGGAAGGCCGCCGGTGACCGGCTCAAGGCGATCGTCGAGGAGTGGAAGACGATCAAGGGCATCGACCGCAAGACCGACGAGGCGCTGTGGCAGCGCTTCGCGGCCGCGCGGGACGCCTTCGGCCGCCGCCGTGGCGCCCACTTCGCCGAGCTGGACAAGCAGCGGGGTGAGTCGCGGGCGGCCAAGAGCGAGCTGATCGCCGAGGCCGAGCGGCTGTCCACCTCCACCGAGTGGGGCCCCACCAGCGCGGCGATGCGCGGGCTGATGGACCGCTGGAAGGCGGTGCCGCGGGTCGGCCGGGACACCGACGACGACCTGTGGAAGAAGTTCCGCGCCGCCCAGGACGTGTTCTTCGCCGCCCGCACCGCCAACGACCAGGCGCGCAGCAGTGACGAGCTGGCCAACCAGAAGGCCAA
>NZ_JAAKGN010000354.1:0-1039 GCF_011039295.1 Modestobacter sp. KNN46-3
TCATCGGGGTGGACACCGTCCCCCCGGCCCCCGAGGTGCTGCGTCGCCTCGGTCGCACCGAGTTCGTCCGCGCCGACATCCGCAGCCCGTTGATCGGGAAGGTGATCGAGTCGGCGTCGGTGGACACCGTCGTGCACATGAACATCAGCGCCACACCGGCCGGTGCCGGTGGGCGGGTGTCGATGAAGGAGCTCAACGTCATCGGCACCATGCAGCTGCTGGCCGCCTGCCAGCGGTCTGCCGCGGTCCGCCGACTGGTCCTGAAGAGCACCAGCGCCGTCTACGGCGCCAGTTCCCGGGATCCCGCGGTCTTCACCGAGACCATGCAGGCCCGGCGGGTGCCCGGTGGTGGCTTCGCCAAGGACAGCCTCGACATCGAGGGGTACGTCCGCGCCTTCGCCCGCCGCCGCCCCGACGTGGGCGTCGCCGTGCTGCGGTTCACCAACCTCATCGGCCCGCGGATCGACTCGCTGCTGTCCGGGTTCCTCCGGATGCCCGTCGTCCCCACCGCCCTCGGGCACGACGCCCGGCTGCAACTCCTCCACGAGGACGACGCCGTGGCCGTGCTCACCCGCGCCGCCACGGGCGACTTCGTCGGCACGGCGAACGTCGGTGCCGACGGCACGGTCCTGCTGTCCCAGGCGATCCGCCGGCTCGGCCGCGTCGCACTGCCCCTGCCGGAGCCGGCGATGGGCTCCCTCGGCCGGACGACCCGCTGGGCCCGCCTGGTCGACTGGTCGCCGGAGCAGATGCGCTTCCTGAACTTCGGCCGGGTCATCGACACCCAGGTGCTGCGCGAGGAGTTCGGCTACGTGCCGCAGTACAGCACCGCAGAGGCCCTCGCCGACTACGGGCGGAGCCTGCCCCCGGTCGTCCGGGCCGAGCTCGTCGATGACGTCGCCGCCTCCGCGCGGACCGTGCTCGGCTCCGTCGCCGGTGGCGTGCACGCCGTGCAGGGCGCTCTCGGCAGCGTCACCGGGGGGCGCCGCCGTGCCGCGCCCCCGGTGCCGGGCCTGCGGGCGGTGCGCGATGCCTGAGG
>NZ_JAAKGN010000036.1:0-33737 GCF_011039295.1 Modestobacter sp. KNN46-3
GGTCCGTGTCCTCCAGCGAGTCCTGGCACTCACCGTCGTCATCTGGCACAACGACCACATCGGCGCACTAACACCAAGATCACTAATCGCCTACGACCACTGACCCTTGGAATAGCTCATCTAGGGGGAGGGGAACTGCGTCGTCCCGGTCCGGGCGGAGGTGGCAGGCTCTGCACCGTGCCTGAGCTGAAGGACCGACTGCGTGCCGACCTGACCACCGCCATGAAGGGCCGCGACGAGCTGCGCACCGCGACGCTGCGCATGGTGCTCTCCGCCGTGACCGCCGAGGAGGTCTCCGGCAAGGAGGCCCGGGAGCTGAGCGACGAGGAGGTGCAGGCGGTGCTGCGCCGGGAGGCGAAGAAGCGCCGTGAGGCGGCCGACGCCTTCGCCGGTGCCGGCCGCGCCGACCAGGCCGAGCGGGAGAAGGCCGAGGAGGGCGTGCTGGCGACCTACCTGCCCGCCCAGCTCGAGGACGCCGATCTGACCGCGCTCGTCGCGGACGTGATCACCACGACCGGTGCCGCCGGGATGAAGGACATGGGCAAGGTCATGGGCGCCGTGCAAGGCCGGGTGGCAGGTCGGGCCGACGGCGGCCGGGTGGCCGCAGAGGTGCGCCGCCAGCTCGGCTGAGCGGGGGCGCGCTCAGCGTCCTCAGAACGGTAGAGGGGCCGGGCCCGTAGGCCCGGCCCCTCTGCCGTTCGGTCAGCCGGGCTGACCGTCCCCGTTCAGGTCGGGCTGCGGAGCGGCGGGGTCGGCCGGGGCAGCCGCTTCGGTGGACGGCGCTGCGGCGGTCGACGGTGCCGGCTCGGTGGCCGTGCTGCTGTCCCGGCTCGACGTCCGGTTCCAGCGCTGCGATCCGCGGTCGTCGTCGTTCGAGGACGAGGACGACGGCCGGGCGCTCGTGGGCGGCGCGTCGACCCCGCGCCCGGCGAACCTCGGGTCGGCCGCCGGGAACTCCGCGGCGGGCTGCCCGGAGAGGATCGGCAGCATCGCGTCGTGCCAGATGGTGGCCGGCCGGCCACCGCCGTAGCCACCGACGCTGTCGGTCCCGGTCGGGCGGAACACCATGACGCTGGCGGTGTACTCCGGGGTGGACCCGACGAAGGTCACCGAGTCGTTGTTGTTCACCGTGCCGGTCTTGCCGGCGATCTGGTGGCCGGGGACGTAGGCGCGCGCGCCGGTCTGCATCCGGTTCCCCGGCTCGACGTCCTTGCGCAGCATCTGGCTCAGGGTGTTCGCGAGGCCGGGCTCGACCACCTGCTCGCACTGGTCGCCGGGGACGAGCGGCTGGCCGTCGTCATCGGTGACCGGCTCGCCGTTTCGGTCGACGATCTGCAGCACCGGCTTCGGAGTGCACTTCACGCCGCTGGCCGCGATCGTCGCGTAGGCGTTGGCCAGGTCGAGCGGGCTGACCCCGTCGGTGCCGTAGGCGAACGAGGGCCGGTTCTCGTCGATGATCTGCTGGGCCGGGGTCTGGGTCACTGAGTAGTCGAAGGTCATGCCCAGCCGCTCGGCCATCCGGACCGCCGGCTCGATGCGGCCCAACGCGTCCTCCAGCGCCAGGAAGTAGGTGTTGGAGGACATGTAGAGCGCCTGGGTCATGGTCAGCGTGTTCGGGTAGTTGTTGCCCACGTTGCCGACCGAGTAGGGCTCGTACTCCGCGGTGTCGGTGTTGAAGCCCCGGTAGACCCGGCTGGTGTAGGGCTCGCTGGTGGTGATCGTGTGGCTGGCCGGCAGCCCCTGCTCCAGCGCGGCCGCGGCGACGAAGGTCTTGAACGTCGAGCCGGAGCCCTTGGTGGGGATGGTGGCGAAGTTGACCGACTCGCAGCCCGCTGCCGGGTCACCGCAGCCGAACCGCCGGTTCACGCTCATCGCCAGCACGTGCCCGGTGCCGGGCTCGATCGCGTCGTAGACCCCGACGATCGGGTCGCCCATGCCCTGGGTGGCCAGCACGGCCGCGTCACCGGCGAGCTGCATGTCCGGGCGGAGGGTGGTCTGGATCGTCCAGCCGTTGTTCTTGATGTCGTCCGGGCTCACCCCCAGCGTGCCGGTCAGGTAGCTCATGACGTAGTCGCAGAAGAAGCCGCCGATCGCGGCGTCGATGCAGCCGTTCGGCGCGTTGCCGCCGGGGGCCAGCGGGATCGGCGCGGCGGAGACGTCGGCGAGCTCCTGGTCGGTGATGTGCTCGAGCTGGTGCATCCGGTTCAGCACCTGATCACGCCGGGTCGTCGCCTCGGCCGGGTAGGCGATCGGGTCGAACTTGGGGCTCTGCACCAGCCCGGCGAGCACCGATGCCTGTGGCAGCGTCAGGTCGGCGGCGTTCACGCTGAAGTACTTCTGCGCGGCCGACTGGATGCCGTAGGCGCCCTGGCCGAAGTAGGCGATGTTCAGGTAGCGGGTGAGGATCTCGTCCTTGGAGTACTCCTCCTCCAGCGCGAGGGCGAGGCGGGCCTCCTTGAGCTTGCGGCCGACCGACTCCTCCTCGGCAGCGGCCCGCTCCTCCGCGTTGTCCGCGGTCTGCAGCAGGGTCTGCTTGACCAGCTGCTGGGTCAGCGTCGACCCGCCCTCGAGCACCTCCCCGGCGGCGAGGTTCTTCGCCAGCGCCCGCGTCGTGCCCTCGACGTCCAGCCCGTTGTGCTGGTAGAAGCGCGAGTCCTCGATGTCGACGATCGCCTGCTTCATCACGTCGGAGATCTGGTCGTGCGTCACCGGCGTGCGGTTGTTGTCGTAGAACTGCGTGATCGGCGTCCCGTCGGCGGCCACCATGGTGGCGTTGCCGTTCGGCGTCTCGTCGGTGAGCTCGACCGGGAGGGCGTCGAGCAGGCTGGCGGAGTTCCGGGCGACGAGCCCGGTCCCCCCGACCAAGGGCAGCAACATGGCAGCGACCAGGGCGCCGGCCACGACGATCGTGACGGCCAGCTTGACCAGGGCACCGAGCGGGGAACGCGCAGAGTCGGACATCGCAGGCCAAGGTACCTGCCCGGGGGGTCTGTGTGGGGTGCCTCTGACGCAACGCGCGGAGCGGCCGCCGAGGACGTCGGCAGGCCGCCCCGCACGGCGGTCAGGACATCTGGTAGCGGTTCGCCCGCTTGAACGTGCCCATGTCGTTGAAGCGCACCCCGTTGGCGGCCAGCACCGGGTGGATGTCCCGCTCCATCAGCTGCCGCACGTAGAACGGGTCGGCCACGTAGAAGTGGTGGATCGGGTGGGTGCTGCCGAAGTTCAGGCAGAAGACCTGGAAGGGCACCAGGTACCAGCGGTTGAACACCTGGGTCTGCTGCAGCACGTTGCCCTGCTCGACGTCCCCCTGATAGTGCATGTTGCTGCTGATGAAGTGCAGGCAGAAGCCCCGCCACACGTTCGGGCCGACCCAGACGACGGTCAGCACGGTGAGCACCTGGAGCCAGGACGTCGGCACGGCGGCGCCCAGCCAGCTCGCCACGTGCAGGCCCAGGAACGCGTACCAGATGGTGATCGCCACCGGGGTCAGCCCGATGCTCGCCTTGAGGATGGTGCGCCGCCAGAGCGCGTCCTCGGCGTCCTTCGGCCGGGTGGTGACGATCCGGATCAGGGCGGGCACGTACGGGTCGAGCAGGCTGTAGAGCCGGACGGCGCCCCACGGCTTGCCGTTGGTGATCGACACCTCCTCGATGTCGTCGGGCAGCCCCGAGTACGCGTGGTGCCGCAGGTGCAGCCGGATCCGGTAGACCGGGTTGATCGTGTACGGCCGGATCGCCCAGACGCCGAAGAGCAGCGCGTACCGCACGGCCTTGCGGCGGCGGAAGTAGAGGGCGTGGATCAGGTCGTGCTCCACCTCGTGCCCGATCGCGGCGAAGGCCGCCGACAGCAGCAGGGTCACGTACCAGGGCAGCACGCCGGTCAGGTACATCGCGCCGCTGCCGACGAAGCCGAGGACGGCGACGGAGAAGGCGGTCAGCCCGAGGGCGTCCTGGTGCCGCAGCACCGGGTGGTCGCGCCGCAGCTCCTGCGACCGACGGCGGATCGCGCTGGTGATGACCTTGGTGCGGGCCTTGTCGTCGGGGGAGAGCCCGACGGTGTCGACCGGGATCTCGACGGGGAGGTCGGCGGCGGCGGGGACGGCGATGCCGGTGCCGGTGACGAAGAGGCCGGCCGGCTCCGGCGACGTCGTCGCGGTGGTGCGGTCGAGCTCGGGTGCGGTGCTCATGCCTGGTGTGTCATCCCTCCGACGGAACGGTCGGGCGGACGCTAACGGAGCGTCACGACCGCGACCAGGTCCCGGGATGACGTGGGCACGAACGGGTGACCGGCCTGCCCCTCCTGCCCCTCGAGCCCCACGGAGGGGTGGGGTCAGCCGGCCTGGGAGCGCAGCGGCAGCACCCGACTGCGCGGCGTGCCCGTCCCGGTGCCGTCCTCCGCGGCGAGCAGCGCCTCACCCATCACCCGCAGCCCGTCCAGGTCGTGCACGTCCCCGGCCGCGGCCGGCACCGTCCGCACCGGCACCTCCGGGTGGGCGCTGGTGAACCGGTCGGCCAGCCGCTGCTCGCGGGTCGCGACGGTCATCCGCTCGGCGTGCACCCGCAGCGCTCCCGCGGCCAGCTTCGAGCCCGGGCCCCCTGCCTCGGCCACGGCTTCGGCGGCACCCTCGGCGCGGGTGGCGGACAGGGCCGTGGTGGCCGGCGGGTGGGTGCGGTTGAGCACCAGCCCGGCCAGCGGCATGCCCTCGGTGGAGAGCCGGTCGACGAAGTACGAGGCCTCGCGCAGTGCATCCGGCTCCGGGGCGGCGACGACGACGAACGACGTCCCCGGCTGGCGGAGCATCTCGTACGTCGCGTCGGCGCGCTCCCGGAAGCCGCCGAACATGGTGTCCAGCGCGGAGACGAACGCCGAGATGTCGTTGAGCAGCTGGCCGCCCAGGATCTTGCTGATGATCCGGCTGAACAGCAGGAAGCCGGCCCCGACGAACCGGACCCCGGCCCGGCCGCCGGCCCGCGCGGGGGCGGTGAGCAGCCGGATCATCGTGCCGTCGAGGAAGCGGCTCATCCGGTTCGGGGCGTCCAGGAAGTCCAGCGCCGACCGGGACGGCGGGGTGTCGACGATCACCAGGTCCCAGCGGTCGCTGGCCCGCAGCTGCCCGAGCTTCTCCATCGCCATGTACTCCTGCGTGCCGGCGAAGGAGGAGGAGAGCGCCTGGTAGAAGGGGTTCTCGAAGATCACCTGCGCCCGCTCGGGCGTCGAGTGCGCGGCGACGACGTCGTCGAACGTCCGCTTCATGTCCAGCATCATCGCGTGCAGCTCACCCGGGGCACCGGGCGTCTCGACCAGCCGCGGCTCGTTGTCCAGCTCGACCAGGCCCAGCGACTGGGCCAGCCGGCGGGCCGGGTCGATGGTCAGCACGACGACCTCCCGTCCGGCCTCGGCCGCGGCCAGCGCGAGCGCCGCGGAGGTGGTCGTCTTGCCCACGCCGCCAGAACCGCAGCACACGATGATCCGCGTGCTCCGGTCGCTGACCAGCGCGGCCAGGGCCAGCGGCGGTGCCGGGGCGGGCCGCCGCGGCGGCTGGGCGGCGGTCACGCCGCGACCTCGTCGCGCAGGTGCCCGTCGAGCCGGTCGGCCAGCTCGAACAGGCAACCCAGGTCGATCGGGGACGACGACAGCGGCAGCTCCACCAGCGGGCGGCCCAGCGCCTCGACGTCCCCGCGCAGTGCGTCCTGGGAGATCCAGCGGCGGGCGTGCTCGACCGCCTCGGCGACCAGCCCGTCAGCCAGCCCGTCGATCCCGGTCAACTGCGCCGCGGTCAGCGCGGGTACCAGGTCGGCGCCGGTGAGCCGGCCCTCGGCGGTGCGGGCCAGGCTGGCGGCCGGGAGGAGCGGTTCGGTCGCCATGTTGACGATCACCGACCCGACCGGCAGCCCGGCCGCGGTCAGCTCGGTGATCGCGTCAGCGGTCTCCTGCACCGGCATGTCCTCCAGCAGGGTCACCACGTGCACCGCCGTCTGCGGCGAGCGGAACACCGCCATCACCCCGTCGCTCTGTGCCCTGATCGGGCCGGACCGGGCCAGCCCGGCCACCTCGTTGGTCACGTTGAGGAACCGGGTGATCCGGCCGGTCGGTGGCGCGTCGACGACGACGGCGTCGTAGACCAGCCGGCCGTTCTCCCGCCGGGTCACCGCCTCCTTGATCTTCCCGGTGAGCAGCACGTCGCGGAGCCCGGGCGCGATCGCGGTGGCGAAGTCGATCGCGCCCATCTTGCGCAGCGCCCGGCCGGCCCGCTTCAGGTTGTAGAACATGTCGAGGTACTCGAGGAAGGCCGCCTCCACGTCGATCGCCAGCGCCTTCACCTCACCGCCCCCGCGGGCCACCGCGACGCGCCGCTCCTCGTAGGGGAGGGGTGGGGTGTCGAAGAGCTGGGCGATGCCCTGCCGCCCCTCGGTCTCCACGAGCAGCACGTGGCCGCCGTCGGCGGCCAGCGACAGGGCCAGGGCAGCGGCGACCGTCGTCTTCCCGGTGCCGCCCTTCCCGGTGACGACGTGGCACCGCACGGGCACCGTTCCTGCGCGCGACGGTTCCCGGTGCACCGGCTCTGAGCTCACCCGCACCAGCCTACGAGCGGTGACCGACTCCGGCGCGTCCCGGCTGCGCTAGCGTCGCGGCATGAGTGATTCGGCCCGTCGGACCTGGGAGTACGCGACCATCCCGCTGCTCACCCACAACACCAAGGCGATCCTGGACTCCTGGGGCGTCGACGGCTGGGAGCTGGTGGCCGTCGTCCCCGGCCCGGGCGGCGGCGACCAGCTGGTGGCCTACCTCAAGCGCCCGACCAGCTGAGGCCACGATGACCACCCCCGTCTCCTGGCACGCCCGGCTCGCCGAGCTCGGTGTCCGGCTGCCCCCGGTGGCCGCCCCGGTCGCCGCCTACGTGCCGGCCGTCCGCACCGGCCAGCTGGTCTTCACCTCCGGTCAGCTGCCGTTCGTCGACGGCGGGCTGCGCCGCACCGGCAAGGTCGGCGGTGCCGTCGACATCGAGGACGCCGCAGCCGACGCGAAGGTCTGCGCGCTCAACGCGCTGGCCGCGATCGACGACCTGGTCGGTCTGGACTCCGTGGCCCGGATCGTGCGGGTCGTCGGCTACGTGGCCAGCGCCGAGGGCTTCTCCGCCCAGCCGCGGGTCGTCAACGGCGCCAGCGAGTTCCTCGGCCGCGTCTTCGGCGAGGCCGGGCAGCACGCCCGCAGCGCCGTCGGCGTCGCCGAGCTCCCGATGAACGCCCCCGTCGAGGTCGAGCTCACCGTCGAGCTGCGATGACACCGCGACCCTCCGGGTCGCAACGCGGCCAGGAGCCGGTGACGGCTGCGCTGAGCCGTTCCCCGTGGCGTCGGCAGGGAGCCCCCGGCCCCCGTGCCGACGCCACCGCCTCCTTCGTCGGCGTCCATCGGAGCTCGTCGTGAGTTCGCCGGATCGTGCTCCCGTGCCGATCCGGCAGGCGGCGACGGTGTTGTTGCTGCGGGACGGCACCGACGGCCTGGAGGTCTACCTGCTCCGGCGCACGCGGGGCATGCCGTTCGCCGGTGGGATGACCGCCTACCCCGGCGGCGGGGTCGACGACCGGGACGGCGACACCGAGCTGGCCTGGGTGGGGCCGCCCCCGGCCCACTGGGCGAGTGCCTTCGGCTGCGACGAGCGACTCGCCCGTGAGCTGGTGTGCGCCGCCGTCCGGGAGACGTTCGAGGAGGCCGGCGTCCTGCTGGCCGGTCCGGCGGACGGCTCCGGGGCCGTCGTGCCCGACGTGTCCGGCGACGACTGGGAGGCGCAGCGGCAGGCGCTGATGGCCCACGAGCTCTCCCTCGCCGAGCTGCTGGCCGGTCGCGGGCTCGCCCTGCGGGCCGACCTGCTGCAGCCCTTCGCGCACTGGATCACCCCGCCCCCGGAACGGCGGCGCTACGACACCAAGTTCTTCGCCGCGCTGCTGCCCGTCGGGCAGGAGGCGCGGGACGTCTCCGGCGAAGCGGACGAGGCGGTGTGGACGACGCCGGCCGCCGCGCTCGCCGAACACGCCGCGGGCACCCGGCCGATGCTGCCGCCCACGATCCACACGCTCGGCCAGCTGGTGCCCTTCGCCGACGCCGCGGCGACCCTGGCCGGCTCGCCACCGGCGCCGCTCGAGCCGATCAGTCCCACCTTCGAACAGGGGCCGGACGGCAACTACGCGGTGCTGCCCGACGGCACCCGGATCAGGATGGTCGCGGCTTTGCCTTCGTGACGCTGTGCACATCGCGACCCTGACGGGCCGCACCGCGGCCAGGTGCCGGGGCCAGCTGCGTCGAGCCGTTGGCCGTGTCCCGGGGAGGGACCCTGCGGGCCCCGTCCCCGGTCCACCCCTCGCTCCGCTCGGGTGTCGTACCGCGGCCAGGTGCTTGGTCCGGCCGTGTTGGGCCGTTGGCCCGTGTCCCGGTGAGGGACCCTGCGGGCCCCGTCCCCGGTCCACCCCTCGCTTCGCTCGGGTCCGTACCGGTGGTCTCGCCCTGGCCTTGACGCGCGAGGGCCCCGTCCGGTGAACCGGACGGGGCCCTCGTCAGTGCTGTGGTGTCAGCGGGCGCGGCGGCGGAGGCGTTCCTCGTCGAGGACCACCACCGACTTGCCCTGCAGCTGGATCCAGCCGCGGTGCACGAAGTCGGCCAGCGCCTTGTTCACCGTCTCGCGGGAGGCGCCCACCAGCTGGGCCAGCTCCTCCTGGGTCAGGTCGTGCTTGACGCGGAGGCCGTCGGTCTCCCGGCTGCCGAAGCGGTCGGCCATCTGCAGCAGCGCCTTGGCCACCCGGCCGGGGACGTCGGTGAAGATGAGGTCGGCGACCGAGTCGTTGGTGCGCCGCAACCGCCGGGCCAGCACCCGCAGCAACTGCTCGCCGATCTCCGGGTGCGCGGTGATCCACGGCCGGAGCATGGTGTTCGGCATCTTGGCCAGACGCACGTCGGTGACGGCGGTGGCGGTCGCGGTACGCGGCCCCGGGTCGAACACCGAGAGCTCGCCGAACTGGTCGGACGGCCCCATCACGGCGAGGACGTTCTCCCGGCCGTCAGGCGCGCGGCGGGAGATCTTCACCTTGCCGGACAGGACGACGTAGAGGCTGTCGCCCGACTCGCCCTCGTTGAAGACGACCCGGCCGCGGGGCAGCACCACCGTCTCCAGTGCGCTGGCCACCGGCTCGGCAGCATCCTCCGACAGCCCCTGGAAGAGACCGGACTGGGCAAGGACCTCGTCCACGTGCACCTCTCGCAACGTCCTCACGGGTGCGATGGCGACCCGCGTTACTCGGAGAGTCTAGGGCCTGTGGCCCGCCTCACCAGTGCACTCCGTCACGAACCTGCCCACTCTGAGTGGTAGCGGGGTCGCGACGGCTTCCTGACGTGCAGGTCCTGTGCCTGGAGGTCAGTCCTCGTCGGCCGGCCCGTGGGCCGACTCGGTCAGCACCGGACGGGGGGCGCTGCGGGCCCGGCCGCGGCGGCGGGCCCGCCAGCGGCTCATCGCCCGGCGGATGCCCGAGCTGGCCAGCGTGCCCACCTCGCCCGGGGTGGCGGAGCCGAGGAAGTCCTCGACCTCCCGCTGCGAGGTCGGGCGGCGCAACGGCTCCTCCACCCGCTCCATGACCAGCAGGAACGCGATCAGCAGCGGAGGGAACAGGATGACGATGAGGGCGACCACGAGCACCTCCTCGGGAGGACGACCCCCGGCGGGGAGGCCGGGTGGGGACCAGGTCGTCGAGCGGTCGGGGCACGCGCCCGGTCACCGGGCGGGTGTGCACCGCCACCGAGTATGACGGGCGGTGACTGTCAGCGGGGACGCCTACCCTCACACGCGTGTCCCGGCCTGCCACCTCACCTGACGCCCCGCCGGCCTACACCCGGCCGGCGCGCGCTCGCCGCCCCGCACGCGCCGCCCGGCTGGGCGTGTCCCCGTTCGACCCCGAGGAGAGCCCGCTGGCCCGCACCCGCCGGGCCCGGCGGATGGCCCGGGAGCTGGCGGTCATCCACCCCGACGCGCACTGCGAGCTGGACTTCACCACGCCGCTGGAGCTGCTGGTCGCCACCGTCCTGTCCGCGCAGACCACCGACAAGACGGTCAACAAGGTCACCCCGGTGCTGTTCGCCCGGTACCCCGATGCCGCGGCCTACGCGGGGGCCGACCGGGCCGAGCTCGAGGAGGTGCTGAAGCCCACCGGCTTCTTCCGGGCCAAGGCCAACTCGGTGATCGGTCTGGGTCAGGCGCTGGTCGAGCGCTTCGACGGCGAGGTGCCCGGCCGGCTGGCCGACCTGGTGACCCTGCCCGGGGTCGGCCGGAAGACCGCCAACGTGGTCCTCGGCAACGCCTTCGGCGTGCCGGGCCTCACCGTCGACACCCACTTCGGCCGCCTGGTCCGCCGGTTCGGCTGGACCGCGGAGGAGGACCCGGTCAAGGTCGAGGCCGAGATCGCGGAGGTCATCCCGAAGAAGGAGTGGACGATGTTCTCCCACCGGGTGATCTTCCACGGCCGGCGGGTCTGTCACGCCAAGAAGCCGGCCTGCGGCGCCTGTGGTCTGGCGGCCTGGTGCCCGTCCTACGGCGTCGGCCCGCTCGACCCCGAGGCCGCGGCCAAGCTGGTCAAGACCCCGGCCGCCTCGGACACCGAGTGAGCCGGGCGCTGCGCTCCCTCGTCGCACTCGGCCTGCTGGTTGGCGTGCTCACCGGCTGCTCGTCCGACGACGTGGCGCCCGAGGAGACCGTCGCGTCGCCGGCGGGCAGCGACGTGGGCTCGGTGGACACCGACCTCGAGCCGTGCCCGGAGCAGGCCGACGTCCCGGCCGCCGACAGCGACCTGCCGGCCACCGTCTTCGACTGCTTCGGCGGCGGCACCCTCGACCTCAGCCGCGCCCCCGGCGTGCCCACGGTGCTCAACCTGTGGGCCAGCTGGTGCGGTCCGTGCCGAGAGGAGCTGCCGCTGGTGCAGCAGCTCGCCGACGCCGCCGGTGAGCAGGTCCAGGTGCTGGGCGTGGTCTCCGTGGACCGCGTGCCCGCGGCGGCGTCCTTCGCCGAGGACGCCGGGGTCACCTTCCCCAGTGCGTTCGACGCCGACGGTGAGGTGATGGCCGGCATGGGGGTCAACAACCTCCCGTACACCCTCTTCCTGGCCGCCGACGGGTCGGTCGCGTACGTCCAGGTCGGTCCGGTGCACTCGCTGGAGGAGTTCGAGGGGCTCGTCGCCGAGCACCTCGGGGTGCAGCTGTGACCGTCTCCGCCGCGGAGCTGGAGGAGCTCCCCGAGCACCTGCAGCGGCTGGTGGCCAACGCCGGGCAGCTGCCGCTGTGGCACCGGCACGGCCAGCCCTCCGACAGCGCGCGACGCTCGGCGGTGCTCATCCTCTTCGGTGAGGGCCCGGCCGGGCCCGACGTGCTGCTGATCGAGAAGTCGGCGCACCTGCGCAGCCACGCCGGTCAGCCGGCCTTCCCGGGGGGCGGCGCCGACCCGGGCGACGACTACCCGGTGGGGACGGCGCTGCGCGAGACCCATGAGGAGGCCGGCGTCGACCCGGCCGGCGTGCGCGTGCTGGCGACCCTGCCCGCGCTGTTCCTCGGCCCGTCGGACAACCTCGTCGTCCCGGTGCTGGGCTGGTGGGACGACCCCCGCGACGTCACCACCGGCGACCCGCGGGAGGTGGCGCGGGTGGCCCGGGTGCCGCTGAGCGAGCTGGCCGACCCGGCGAACCGCTTCCGCGTCCGGCACCCCGCCGGCTACGTCGGCCCGGCGTTCGAGGTGGCCGACATGGTCGTCTGGGGCTTCACGGCGGCCCTGCTGGACGCCGTCCTGGAGGCCGCGGGGCTGCACCAGCCGTGGGACGACGGTGACGTGCGTCCCCTCGCCGTCCCGCCGGTGCGGCCCGGCGACGTGCCGGCGGAACCCGTCGACTCCGACGTCGCCGACCGCGCCGCGCCGACGGTGGCCGAGGACGCCGGGCAGAGCAGCTCCGCGCGTACCGTTCCTGGGCGATGACCACGGCCCCCTCGGGTGCCGGAGGCGTACGACGCCACCGGCCCGCCCGCCCGCTGCCCGGCCCGCTGCTGGCCCTCACCCTCGCTGCGGCCCTGCTCGTGGGCTGCAGCAGCTCCCAGCCGGTGCAACCGGAGGTGACCCGCGTCGCCAGTGCGGACGCCGGGACGGTGCGCACCGCCGCCGACGGGGTCCAGGAGATCACCGTGGAGACCGGTGACGACTACGAGTTCACCCCGGACACCTTCACCGTGGCCCCCGGCCAGGTGCGGCTGACGCTGCTCAACTCGGGGGAGCAGATGACCCACAATCTCCTCTTCTCCGAGGGGGCGGGCCCGGCCGAGATCACCGAGCAGATCCCGGTGCTCGGCCCCGGGCTGAGCAAGACGATCGAGTTCACCGTCACCGAGCCCGGCGAGTACCCCTTCGAGTGCAGCTTCCACCTGGCCCTGGGCCAGGTCGGCACGATGACGGTGAGCCTCCCGGGATGACGGTGCCGGGAGCGGGCGGGCTCGCGATCGACCGGGGGCGCTGAGCGATGTCCCTGGTCGACCTGACCCTCATCGTGCTCGCGCTCGTCTTCGCGCTGTCCGGGTTCCGGCAGGGCCTGATCATCTCCGCCACCTCGTTCGTGGGGTTCTTCGGCGGTGCGGTCGTCGGCGCCCAGCTCTCCGGTCCGATCGCCGACGACCTGGCCAACTCCTCGGTGACCCGGGTGTTCGTCGCCCTCGTCGTGGTCCTGGCCGGCGCGCTGCTCGGCCAGCTGCTGGCCGGGCTGATCGGCCGGGCCGTGCGCAGGTGGGTCACCTGGGAGCCGGCCAAGGTCGTCGACTCGGTGGCCGGGGCGGTGGTCTCCGCCCTCGCCGTCCTGCTCGTCGCGTGGATGGTGGCCATCCCGCTGGCCAGCTCCCCGTTCCCCGGCGTGGCCGGCCAGGTGCGCCAGTCGTCACTCGTCCAGGTCGTCGACCGCACCGTGCCCGACCAGGTGCGCACGCTCTACGACTCGCTGCGCGAGGCGATCGACCGGCAGGGCCTGCCCGACGTCCTGGACCCGCTGACCCCCACCCAGGCACGCGACGTCCCGGCACCGGACCAGGCGCTGCTGGCCAGCCCCGTGGTCGACCAGGTGCGGGGCTCGGTGGTGCAGATCCGGGGGATCGCGGCCTCCTGCTCCCGGCAGATCGACGGCTCCGGCTTCGTCTTCGCCGAGGACCGGGTGATGACCAACGCCCACGTGCTGGCCGGGGTCACGGATCCGAAGGTCATCGCCGAGGGTGAGTCCTACGACGCCGTCACGGTGTACGTCGACGAGCCCACCGACGTCGCCGTGCTGGCCGTCCCCGGGCTCCCGCAGGAGCCGCTGGACTTCGCCGACGTGCCCGTCGACACCGGCGCGGACGCGATCGTCATGGGCTACCCCGGCGGTGGGCCCTTCTACGTCGGTCCGGCACGGGTGCGCGACCGCGGGGACATCAGCGGCCCGGACTTCCGGGCCACCCGCACCGTGCAGCGCGACGTCTACGCCCTCTACGGGCAGGTCCGGGCGGGCAACTCCGGTGGCCCGCTGCTGGCGGCCGACGGATCGGTGCTCGGCGTGGTCTTCGCCTCGGCGATCGACGACCCCGAGACCGGCTATGCGCTGACCGCCGAGGAGGTGTCCGAGGCCGTGACGGTCGGTGGGGCGGCGGTCGCCGAGGTCGACACCGGCTCCTGCGAGTAGAAGGACCCTCGGGCCCCCCAGCACTCGCTGCGCTCGTGCCGAGTCCCTGCGCGAGGGCCGTCCCGGTGGGCTACCGGGCCCAGGCGGCGATGGCGGCGGTGACCTCGTCGGGGGCCTCCTCGTGGGGGAAGTGCCCCACGCCGGGGAGCTCCCGCCACTCGTAGGCGCCGGCCACGTAGCGGCCCGACCCGCGCGCGGTCGAGGGCAGCACCGCACGGTCGAGGGCCCCGTGCAGTTGGAGGGTGGGTGCGGTGACGGGTGCGGCCATCCGTCGGGCGAAGCGCCACCCGTCCGGACGCAGCTGCGAGCGACCTGCCCAGCGGTAGTACTCCATCGCCCCGTAGGCCGCCTGGGGGATGCGGCTGGCCGACCGGTACCGGCTCACGGCCTCGGCGAAGTCGACGGTGTGCACCCAGGAGGGGCCGGCCCATCGGCGCATCAACTCGGCCACCGGGTCGTCGTCGGGCCTGGTCAGGCGCCGTTCGGGCAGCCGGGGGAGCTGGAAGGGCAGCGCGTAGGCCAGGGCCCGCCGCTGCCGGGGGTCGGAGACCGAGCTGCGCAGCCGACGGGGGTGCGCGGCTGAGACGACGACGAGACTGCGCACGCTCCGGGGGTGCAGCGCGGCCATGGTCCAGGCGACCAGACCGCCCCAGTCGGCGCCGACGACCACCGCCTCCTCCTCGCCGAGCGCGCGCACCACCGCCGCGGCGTCGGCGGCGGCGGTCGGCAGGTCGTACCCGCGGGGAGGCTTGTCGCTGGCCCCGTAGCCCCGCAGGTCGGGGGCGACCACCCGGAGCCCGGCGGCGGCCAGCCCGGTCAGCTGGTGCCGCCAGGACCACCAGAACTGGGGGAACCCGTGCAGCAACAGCACCAGCGGTCCGCTGCCGGCCTCGGCGGCGTGCAGCCGGACGCCGTTGGCCGAGACGTCCCGGTGCGCCCACGGCCCCGGGAGCAGGACGCTGGTGGCGTCGGGCTGCTCCTCGGGCACCGTCACGGCCGCCGCCGGGCGGCGTTCCTCGGCTGCGGGCACCTCACGGTCGCCGCGCCCGGTGAGCCGGCGGGCCCGCTCTCGCGGGTTCAGCGCAGGGGGGCGTGCGCGTCCTGGCGGACGACCTGGCCGTTCCGCACGGTCGGCAGGTCGTGGGTCCGCCGGCCGGGGGCCTCGCGACGCATCACGTCGGGCAGGTCCTGCAGCGTCTCGATGGTGCGCTCGGGCTTCTTGATCTTCTTGACCAGCCGCCAGCCCACCAGGCCGACGATCGCAGCCACCAGGACCAGCAGGGCGAACACGATGAGGAAGGCCGCCCACCGGGGGAGCCAGACGGCGAGCAACTCGGCGAGGAAGAAGAAGAAGAAGAAACCGGCGAAGGCGAGCATCACGCCGGCTGCGGCGAACGCGGCGGCGCCGGCCCCGCCCCGCTTGACCGAGGTGCCGATCTCGGCCTTGGCGAGCTCGATCTCGCTGCGCACGAGGGTGGACACGTCGGCCATGGCGCTCTTGGCGAGAGCGCCGACCGAGGGCTCGGCAGGCCCGGCGGGACGACCCGCCAGCGGAGTGGCCCCGGCGGGACGACCCGCCGGCGGAGTCGTCGAGACACTGTGGGCCACGGATGGCTCCTCCCTGGTCGGTGCCGATCGGACGACGCGGCACGGTGCTGTCCCGGTGATCGTGCCGCATGAGCGTTCCGGCCGCCGTCCCGGATGCCCCGAAGGGGTCCCCGGGGGTGCGTTGCGCACCCCCGGGGACCCCCTCAGGTCGATCCCCGGACGACCCCTCGCAGGGGTCCTTCGTCAGTCCTCGCTGGGGGCGGCGGGGAGCTTGGAGCTGATCAGGTCCATCACCGAGGAGTCCGTCAGGGTGCTGACGTCGCCCAGCTCACGGTTCTCCGCGATGTCCCGCAGCAGGCGGCGCATGATCTTCCCCGAGCGGGTCTTGGGCAGCTCGGCGACCACCATGATCTGGCGCGGGCTGGCGATCGGCCCGATCTCCTTGCGGACGTGCTGGCGCAGCACCTTCACCAGGTCCTCGCCGGAGTCGACGGCGTCCCCGCGCAGGATGACGAACGCCACGATGCCCTGCCCGGTGGTCGGGTCGGTCGCGCCGACGACCGCGGCCTCGGCCACCGTCGGGTGGCTGACCAGGGCGGACTCCACCTCGGTGGTGGAGATCCGGTGGCCGGAGACGTTCATGACGTCGTCGACCCGGCCGAGCAGCCAGATGTCGCCGTCGTCGTCGAGCTTGGCGCCGTCGCCGGCGAAGTAGACCCCCTGGCCGTACCGGCTCCAGTAGGTGTCCTTGTACCGCTCGTCGTCGCCCCAGATCGTGCGCAGCATCGCCGGCCAGGGCTCGGTGAGCACGAGGTAGCCGGTGGCGCCGGGCTCGATCGGCTTGCCCTCCTCGTCGACCACGCTGGCCGCGATGCCCGGGAAGGGGCGCTGGGCGGAGCCCGGCTTCAGGGTGGTCGTGCCCGGCAGCGGGGTGATCATGTGGCCGCCGGTCTCGGTCTGCCACCAGGTGTCCACGATCGGGCACCGGCTGCCGCCGATGTTCTTGTGGTACCAGAGCCAGGCCTCGGGGTTGATCGGCTCGCCGACCGAGCCGAGCAGTCGCAGCGAGGAGAGGTCGAACCCGGCCGGGACGTCGTCGCCCCACTTCATGAACGTGCGGATCGTGGTCGGGGCGGTGTACAGGATCGTGACCCCGTACTGCTGCACGATCTCCCACCAGCGGCCCCGGTGCGGGGTCTCCGGGGTGCCCTCGTACATCACGGAGGTCGCCCGGTTGGCCAGCGGTCCGTAGACGATGTAGCTGTGGCCGGTGACCCAGCCGACGTCGGCCGCCGTCCAGAAGACGTCGGTGTCGGGCTTGAGGTCGAAGGTCGCCCAGTGGGTGTAGGAGACCTGGGTGAGGTAGCCGCCCGAGGTGTGCAGGATCCCCTTGGGCTTCGCCGTCGTGCCCGAGGTGTACATGATGTAGAGCGGGTGCTCGGCGTCGAAGGCCTGCGCCTCGTGTTCGGCCGACTGACCGGCGACCAGCTCGTGCCACCAGACGTCGCGGCCCTCGGTCCACTCGACGTCGGTCTCGGTGCGCTTGACGACGAGCACGCTGCGCACGCCCTCGGTCTTGGTCAGCGCCTCGTCGACGTTCGGCTTGAGCGGGCTGGGCGCACCCCGCCGGTACCCGCCGTCGGCGGTGATGACGACCTTGGCGTCGGCGTCGGTGATCCGGCTGGCCAGGGCGTCGGGGGAGAAGCCGCCGAAGACCACCATGTGGACGGCGCCGATGCGCGCGCAGGCCAGCATGGAGATCACCGCCTCCGGGATCATCGGCAGGTAGATCGCCACGCGGTCACCGGCGGTCACCCCGAGCTCGGTGAGCGCGTTGGCCGTGCGGCAGACCTCGTCCTTGAGCTGGGCGTAGGTCAGCGTGCGGGTGTCGCCGGGCTCGCCGACCCAGTGGTAGGCGACCTGGTCGCCGTGGCCGGCGTCGACGTGCCGGTCGACGCAGTTGACCGCGACGTTGAGCTTCCCGCCGACGAACCACTTGGCGAACGGCGGGTTGCTCCAGTCCAGCGCCTGCTCCCAGGGCTCCGCCCAGTCCAGTCGACGGGCGGCGTCCTCCCAGAAGCCGATCCGGTCGGCGGCTGCGCGCTCGTGGACGTCGGGTCCGGCGTTGGCGGACGCGGCCAGCTCCGGCGGGGGTGGGAAGCCGCCCTCGGGCAGCTGGTCGGACAGGGCCTGATCAGTCGTCTCGCTCATGCGCACCTCCGTGGTGGGGCGCCGCCTGGACTCCGCGGCGCTGCCTCAGTGAACAACCTATGGCCCCGGTCACCCTGGCGTCAGGTCAGTGCCGCACGCGGTCGGCACGAGGTGGGCAGACTGGGCGGGTGAGCGACGACGGTGCCCAGGCGCTGGTGGTCTCCCGGCTGCCCGGGGCCGCCGCCCTCGGGCTGCTCGCCCCGCCGTCGGCGACCGTCGTCCCGGGGCCGCTGCTGGCCGACCCGGCGTGGACGGCGGAGGTGCTGGCCGCCCGCGCCGTCCGGCAGCGGACCGATGACCGGCGGGTGCTGGCCACCGTGTGGTGGTACTCGCTGTCCAGCGTGCTCCTCACCCCCGTGCTGGCCGGGCTGGTGACCGGGGTGGGGCTGTCGGCGCGGCTGGCCGACACCACGGTGCACGCACTCGCCGGTGGGGTCCCGGTCGCGGCGACCACCCGTGGGGTCCGTGACCCGGACCTGGCCGGGGACCTGCGGACGACGATCGGCGCGGTCGTGGCCGCGGTGGCCGAGGCCGGCGGGGCCCGGGAGCGGCCGCTGTGGGCGATCGCGACCGACTCGCTGGCCAACCGGCTGCTGGCCCTCGGCCGCGCGGTCGGCGACGTCGCCGCGGTGACCGCGCTGGCCGGGCCGCTGGCCGCCGCGATCGGGGCACCCCTGCCGGTGCCGCGCTACGTCGACGTCGGCTGGCCCGACGGCAGCACGGCCCGGTTCACCCGGCGTGCCTCCTGCTGCCTGCTCTACCGGGTGCCGCACGAGGTGCTCTGCACCTCGTGCCCGCGCCGGGACCCCGGGGAGCGCCAGGTGCTGCTGGAGGACCTGGCCGAGCGGATGCGACCGGCACGGGGGCGCCGCGGCGCCCCCGTGCCGACCGATCAGCAGGCGCCGACGTCGTAGGCCCGCAGCGGCACCGTGAAGCGGCAGCCGTACTGCGGGTCGGCGACCACCTCGGCGTCGAGCACGTCGTCGCCGGCCGGCCGCACGCCGTCCTCGACCCAGGCGACCAGGTCGGTGAACGCCTGCTGGTACTCCTGGGCGCTGAAGTCGCAGTGCGCGACGGAGCGGATGGCCCGCTGCACGAGCAGGTCGCTGTTCCCCCGGGCCGCGGCGTCGCGGGCGTACTCCTGCTCCATGCTGAACGGCACGAACAGGTCGCCCAGGCCGTGCAGCGACAGCACCGGCGCGTCGAAGCGCCCGTCGATGGTGGGCACCCCGGAGAGGCCGTTGCTGCCGCGGTCGGCCCGCACCCGCAGGATCTCCTCGTTGAGCGCCTGCTCCTCGGCCGTCAGCTGCGGGTCACCGTCCAGCTGGTAGACGGTGTCGGCGTTGCCGCCGACGGCGCCGCGCTCCTCCCCGAGGCCCGGGAAGACCGGGTACACGGTGAACAGGAAGTCGGCGAAGGCGCTGAAGCCCAGCTCGAACAGCGGCCGGTCCCCGCCGGTCCGCTGCTCGGTCAGGGCGCGTAGGTCCTCGCCGGCCTCGGTGAGCACGTACGGGTAGGGGGTGCCCAGCTCGGCCTTCATCTCCGGCACGGTGGTGGTCAGGTAGTCGGCCGGCGCGGGGTAGACCGGCGGGGTGTCGGTGAGCGCCTGCGCGGCGGCGTTGTAGTCCAGGAACGTGTCGAACAGCCGCCGGTCGCCCATGACACCGCAGGCCGGCAGCGCGCCGTCGTAGGCGTTCGGGTACTGCTCGATGCTCACCCCGGTGACGTGCCCGCCCATCGAGACCCCGGACAGGTAGGTGAGGTCGGCCTTGCCCACGGTCTTCTCGAAGTACCCCAGCAGCCGGTGGGTGCTCTTCACCCCGGAGACGACGTCGTACCCGTTCTCGGTGTAGCTGGAGGCCGCCCAGGCGTAGCCCTCGTCGACCAGGTGCTGCCGGAGGCCCTCGGGTGGGGAGTCGACGGTCAGGGTGGGGCCGGTGCCGCGGTACCCGTGCGCCCACATCACCAGGTCGCCGTTCCAGTCCGCCGGCACCTCGATCCGGTAGCCGGCGCCCTTGAGCACGCCCCAGCTGCGGGTGGTGCTGGTGCCCGGCAGCGCCTCGAACGGCAGCGAGGCCTCGTCGACGACGTACTCGATCTCGGGTGACTGCGGGTACTGGGGGGCGGGCTGGTGCTTCGGTTGCGCACCGGCCGGGCCGGCGAGCACGGTGCTGACCAGGGCCAGCGCCATCGGCGCGAGCAGCAGTCGGGTGGGGCGGTGCATGGGGACCTCCGGGGACGTCGTCGTTGACGGTGACCGGACGCTAGCCCTGCGTGTTGTCGATCACATGGGCGGGTCGGCCGCGCGGCGGGCCCGGTAGGCGGCCACGTGCTCGCGGTTGGCGCACGTGCTGTCGCAGAACCGCCGGCTGGCGTTCTTGGTCAGGTCGACCAGGACGTCGTCGCAGCCGGAGGCGGCACACCGGCGCAACCGGTCGAGCGCACCGGCGCGCACCACGTCGGCCAGTGCCATGGCGGCCTCCACGCCCCACCGGTCGGCGACCGGGGCCTCCGACTCGGTGGCGTGCACGTGGTAGCCCCAGTCGTCGTGCCGGACCAGCTGCGGCAGGGCGTTCCCCTCGCGCAGCAGCCGGTTGACGACGGTCACCACGCCGTCCTCGTCGGCGTCCCAGACCCCGGCCAGCACCGACCGCAGCTCGTGCACCGCGGCCAGCTCGGCGGCGTCGCCGGCGCGGCTGCCGGTGAACTGCCAGTCGTCCAGGAACGCGGCCAGCGCCGCCGGGTCGGGCAGCCGCTCCTCGCCGTCGCCGGTGGTGTTCACCAGCGCGGCGGCGCTGGCGAGCCCCATCTCGGTGTCATGGGCAAAGAGCATGTGACTCCTGTACTCCTCTGCTAGCGTCCGCTGTACAGGAGCGTACGTCGGTTGGCTCCTGACGAGGAGGTGTCTGCCGTGCTGGACCGCCGGACCGGGCTGATCGGACTGCTGCTGGCCGTGGTCTCCGCGGCCGCGTTCGGCACCTCGGGGGTGTTCGCCACCGCGCTGCTGGACGCCGGCTGGACCGCCGGCTCCGCCGTGACCGTGCGGATCGGGGTGGCGTCGCTGGCGCTCGCCGTCCCGGCCCTGGTCCAGCTGCGTGGCAGGTGGTCGCTGCTGCGGGCCAACGCCGGCGCCGTCCTGGCCTTCGGTGCGCTCGCCGTCGCGCTGCCCCAGCTGGCCTACTTCTACGCCGTCTCCCGGCTGTCGGTGGGCGTGGCGCTGCTGCTGGAGTACTCCGGGGTGCTGCTGGTCGTGCTGTGGACCTGGGCGCGGCTCGGGCAGCGGCCCAGCCGGGTCACCGGCGCCGGGGTCGTGGTGGCCGTCGGCGGACTGGTGCTGGTCCTCGACGTCCTCAGTGGCGCCCGGATCGACCCGGTGGGCGTCATGTGGGGGCTGATCGCAGCGGTCGGGCTCGCCTCCTACTTCGTCCTCTCCGCACACGCCGACGACGCACTGCCGCCGCTGGTCAGCGCCTGGGCCGGGCTCGCGGTGGGTGCGCTGCTGCTCGGGGCGGCAGCTGTCGTCGGCATCCTCCCGTGGCGCACCGCCGCCGTGGACGTCGAGCTGGCCGGCCGGTCGACCAGCTGGCTGGTCCCGGTGCTCGGCGTGGCGCTGGTGTCGGCGGCGCTCGCCTACGCCACCGGGATCGCGGCCGTCCGGCGGCTGGGCTCGCGACTCGCCTCGTTCGTCGGTCTCGGCGAGGTGCTGTTCGCGGTGGTGGCGGCCTGGCTGGCGCTGGGGCAGCAGCCGGGTGTCGTGCAGCTGGTCGGCGGGGTCGTCGTCCTGGTGGGGATCGTGTTGGTCCGGCTGGGCGAGGACCGCCCGCCGGCCGACACGGCCGACGTCGACCCGGTGCCGGCCGGCGCGGAGCCCGCGGCGCCGGCCTCCCGGCCGCCGGCGTCGACGACGCCCGGGAGCTGAACCGACGACGCCCCCCGGTCAGCCTGAGGCGGACCGGGGGGCGGTGGTGTCGCTGATCCGGGGGAAGGGCGTGGTGGAGAAGACCGTCTCGACCGGCAGCTGGAAGAACTCGGCGATGCGCAGCGCCAGGTTCAGGCTGGGGTTGTACTCGCCCCGCTCCAGGTAGCCGATCGTCTGGTAGTGCACGCCGAGGGCGTCGGCGAGCTCGCGCCGGCTGACCCCCTGCTCGGCCCGGAGCAGGGCGATCCGGTTGAAGACGCCCTCGTTCACTCGCTCACCGCACCCACTGCAGAGCCGTCTCCCGTGCCGCCTCGACCGTCGACCCCGACTGCCGCCGGGCCATCCGGCGCAGCACCCGAGGTGCGACCACCAGGCCGGCCACCGCCCAGGCGCCGAGGACCAGCAGCATCGGGCCGGTCCGCCAGGAGTCTCCCAGCTCGCCGACGACCGCCTCCGGGGGGAGGAAGGCCGAGCGCAGCCCGAGCCCGATCCAGTAGACCGGGAAGACCTGGGCCACGGCCTGCACCCAGCCCCACATCGCCTGGATCGGGACGACGATGCCGGAGATGGCGGTGATCAGCAGGACCGGCAGCATCCCCCAGGTGCCCATCTTCTGGACCCCGGGCACCACCGAGCCGAGCACCATGCCCCAGGGCATCGTGGCCAGCATGCCGAGCACGATCAGGCCGAGGACGGCGAGCCAGCTGCCCGCGCCGCCGGGCATCACGCCGTCGAAGAGCAGCAGGCTCGGGACGAGGACGACCAGCAGGCTGGGCAGCAGGGTCAGCGACTGCAGCGTCAGCTGCCCGGTGACGTAGCCCTCCATCCCGTGCGGCAGCGCCTTGTGCCGCAGCAGCGTGCCGTCCTCCCGCTCCATCGCCAGCGAGTAGCCCGGCCCGATCACGAGGCCGAAGGTGAGCAGCCCGCCCAGGATGCTGGGCAGTGCGAACGTCGGGTAGAGCAGGCCGGTCTCGCCCACCTCGTTGTCCCGGTTGAACCACAGGACGGCGAGGGTGACCACGCCGATGAAGAGGTAGAAGCCCTGGTCCTGCGGGCTGCGCAGGCTCTGCACGAACTCCGTCCAGCCGCGTCGCAGGCCTTGGCGCACGGCCTGGCGGGAGGCGCTCACCGGGCCACCTCCGCGAGGTGCCGCTGCGGTCGGGACTCGAAGCGCTGGACCATGGCGATGTACGTGTCCTCCAGGTCGGCCCGCCGGACCTCCAGGTCGGTGAGCTCGTCGCCGTGCTGTTCGAGCAGCCGGCGGACGAAGGGGACGATCTCGTCGGTGGCGTGCACGAACTGCTCGCCGTCCCGGACCCACCGGACCTCGCTGGTGCCGGCCACCTGCCGGGTGAGCGCCGCCGCGCTGCCGTCGGCGACGATCCGCCCGTCGGTGAGGATGAGGATCCGGTCGGCGAGCCGTTCGGCCTCACCCAGGTCGTGGGTGGTGAGCAGGATGGAGGTGCCCTCGAGGTCGGAGAGCCGGTGCACCAGGTCGTGGAAGTCGCGGCGGGCCTGCGGGTCGAACCCGGCGGTCGGCTCGTCCAGGAACAGCAGCTCCGGCCGGCCGATCAGCCCGACGGCGACGTCCAGCCGTCGGCGGCGACCGCCGGAGAGGGTGGCGATCTTCCGGTCGGCCTCCTCGGTCAGCCCGACCGTGGACAGCAGGTCCTCGACCTCCCAGGGGCGCGTGCGCTCGGGTGTCGAGTAGGGCTCGTAGTAGCCGCCCAGGTAGCCGAGCAGCCGGCGGGGCGTCCAGCGTGGGTGGTCGCGCCAGGACTGCAGCACCACCCCGATCCGGGCGCGCCAGGCGTCGTCGCCGCGGGCCGGGTCGACGCCGAGCACCTCCACCGAGCCGGCCGAGGGCAGCCGGAAGCCCTCCAGCACCTCGATCGTGGTCGTCTTCCCCGCGCCGTTGGGGCCCAGCAGGCAGACCACCTCGCCCTGGCGGACGTCGAAGTCGACCCCGCTCAGCACCTCGTGGGTGCCGTAGGCCATCCGCAGGCCCCGGACCCGGACGGCGGGTCCGGCGCCCGGCGGACCCAGCTGGGGAGGCTCGGCAGAGTCGGGGAGCTCGGGGACTGCGGCCATGGCACACCACTCTTGGAACAGGGAGGAGCTGACGGCCGTGATAGTAGGGCTACTACATCGAGAGCACCAGTACTCTGCGCGCCGGTCGTCGTCCCGTCAGCCGGCCCGTACCCGGCGGACCCAGCGGGCGATCTGCTCGGCGGTCTCCTCGGCGCGGGTCAGGGCCACCATGTGCCCGGCGCCGGGCAGCTGGACCAGCTCGCCGTCGGCGAGCTCCGGCATCAGCTCGTCGATCTCCTGCTGCGGCACCTCCGGGTCGTGCTCCCCGTGCAGCACCAGGGTGGGGACGGTCAGCGCCGAGGCGTACCGGACGCCGTTGGTGCTGACGCTGGCCAGCGTCGTCCGGGCCAGCGGCACCCGCCGGCTGCCCATGAAGTCCTCCCGCACCTGGGCGACGGCAGCCTCCGGTGCACCCGGCTCGAAGGCGAACTTCCGCACCAGCCGGTCGGCCAGCGGCTCGAAGGGCCGCACCCGGTTCGCGACGACGGCCACCAGGCGCAGCGCCTTCAACCAGCTGCGACGCACGATCCGGCGCGCCATCGGCGGCAGCCCGTCGGCCGGGAAGCCGGCGAACGTCACCCCCGAGCCGCCCGACCCGGCGAACACCACGCCGCCGATGCGGTCGAGCCCGAGGTCGCGGGCGTGCACGACGATGATGCCGCCGCCGAGGCTGTTGCCGACCACGACCGCCTGCTGGCCGTCGGGCACCACCTCGGCGAGCACGGCGGCCAGGTCCTGGGCGTGGGCCTCGAGGCTGTAGTCGTCGGCGGGGGCGTTGCCGCTGCGACCGTGTCCCCGCAGGTCGTACCGGACCACCCGGTGGCGGTCGGCGAGCAGCTCGGGCACGCGGCCCCAGGAGTCGGTGGTCATGCCCAGGCCGTTGACGAGCACGACGACCGGGCCCGCGCCCTGGGTGCGCAGGGTCAGGACGGTGGCATCGAAGGAGACGACGTAGGACACCGAGGAACGGTACGTCGGCCGCCTGCCCCCCGCTCGGCGATCAGCCGGCGCCGAGGGCCACCACGTCGCCGACCACCCACACGGCGGGCGGGCGGACGCCCTCGTCGGCGATGGTCTTCCCCAGCCCGGCGAGGGTGGTGCGCAGGGTCCGCTGCGCCGGGGTGGCGCCGTCGCTGACCACGGCGACCGGCGTCTCCGGGGCCCGGCCGTGCTCGACCAGGGCGGCGGAGATGGCCGAGGCGGTGTCCACCCCCATCAGCACCACGACGGTGCCGCGCAGCCGGCCCAGCGCCGCCCAGTCGACCAGCGACGCCGGGTGTCCCGGGGGCACGTGCCCGGAGACGACGACGAACTCGTGCGTCATCCCGCGGTGGGTGACCGGGACGCCGGCCAGGCCGGGGACGGCGATGGCACTGGTCACGCCCGGCACGACCTCGACCGGCACGCCGGCGGCCGCGCACGCCTCCAGCTCCTCGTAGCCCCGGCCGAAGACGAACGGGTCGCCGCCCTTGAGCCGCACCACCCGGCGGCCGGCCAGCGCGTGCGAGACCAGCAGCTCGTTGATCTGCTCCTGCGCCATCGAGCGACCGCGCGGCAGCTTGGAGGCGTCGATGACCAGGACGTCGGCCGGCAGGGAGGCCAGCAGCCCCTGCGGGGCCAGGTGGTCGGCGACGACGACGTCCGCCGTGGCGACCGCCTGCCGGCCGCGCACCGTCACCAGCCCGGGGTCGCCCGGCCCGCCGCCCACCAGGACGACGCTGCCGGCCGCCACCGAGGGCGTGCGGGACGCGCGGTCGGCGATGGAGCCGTCGGTCAGCCCGGTCAGCACCGCGTCCCGGACGCCGATGGCCCGCTGCGGGTCACCGCCGCCGTGCACGCCGATGACGAGGTCGCCCTGCCGGCCGACCGCCGGGGTCCAGACGCTGGAGGCGCCGCGGTCGTCGGCGCGGGCGCAGAACACCCGGTCGCGCTCGGCCTCGGCGGCGACAGCGGCGTTCACGGCCGGGTCGTCGGTGGCGGCCACGGCGTACCAGGCACCGGCCAGGTCGCCGGAGACCCAGCGCCGCGGGTGCCAGGTGACCGAACCGGGCGCGACCAGCGCCTCGAGGGCCGGCGTGAGCTCGGGGCTGACCACGGTGACCCGCGCGCGGGCCTCGAGGAGGCCGGCGACCCGGCGGTGCGCGACCTGGCCCCCGCCGACGACGACGACGCGGCGACCGGCCAGCCGCAGACCCACCGGGTAGACGGTGCCCGGATCGGGAGAGGCGCTCACTTCTCGGTGACCCCCGCGGAGTCGAAGGTGGCGACGTCGCGCAGCGCGCGGGCCGCGCTGGTCAGGAGGGGCAGGCTCAGCAGTGCTCCGGTGCCCTCGCCGAGGCGCAGGTCCAGCCCGAGCAGCGGGCGCAGGCCCAGTGCACGCAGGGCCTGACCGGAGCCGGGCTCGGCGGAGGTGTGACCGGCGAAGGCGTGTTCCAGGGCGGCCGGGCACAGGGCTGCGGCGACGAGGGCGGCCGAGCCGGCGATCACGCCGTCCAGCAGCACCGGCACCCGGGCGGCGGCAGCGCCGAGCACGAAGCCGGCCAGCGCCGCGTGCTCGAGCCCGCCGAGCTCGGCCAGCGCGGCGAGCGCTGCCTCGGGCGTGGCCGGGCGGGCCGGCACCCGGGCGACCGCGCGGCTGACCACCTCGATCTTGCGGGCCAGCGTGGGGTCGTCGATGCCGGTGCCACGGCCGGTCGCCTCGCCCGGGGCGGCGCCGGTGAACGCGCAGACCAGGGTCGCGGAGGCGGTGGTGTTGCCGATCCCCATGTCGCCGGTGACCAGGCAGCCGTGGTCGGCGGCGAGCGTCGTCGCCACCTCGATGCCGACCTCGACCGCCTGCCGTGCCTCGGTGAGGGTCATCGCCGGGCCGAGGGAGAGGTCGGCGGTGCCGCGGCGGACGTTGCGCTCCAGCAGGCCCGCGGCGGGGCCGACCGGGGAGGCCACCCCGACGTCGATGACGATCACGTCGGCGCCCAGCTGCGCGGCGAAGGCGTTGACCACCGCACCGCCGGCGGCGAGGTTCGCCACCATCTGCGCGGTGACCTCCTGCGGCCACGGGGTGACCCCCTGGGCGTGCACCCCGTGGTCGCCGGCGAAGACCGCGACCGCGGCCGGCTCGGGCAGCGGGGGCGGGCACGCCCCGGCGGTGCCGGCCAGCTGCGCGGCGACGTCCTCGAGCACCCCGAGGGAGCCGGGGGGCTTGGTCATCCGGTCCAGCCGCTCCCGGGCGGCCCGCTCGGCGGCGGTGTCCCGCGGGGCGATGGACGCGATGGTCGCACCCAGCAGCGTGCCGGCGAAGGGGGTCGGGTCGGTGCTCAGCGGACCTCCTCGGTCGTGATGATCGGGTCAAGGGTCTCAGCCAGCGCCGAGGCGAACGCACGGGAGGTCTCCGGGTCGCGGACGGCGATCCGCAGGTGGTCGCTGGTCAGGCCGGGGAACGTGTCGCCCCGGCGCACCGCCCAGCCGCGTTCCCGGAGCCGTTCGCGGACCCGCGCACCCTCCCGCACCCGCAGCAGCAGGAAGGACGAGCGCGGGTCCGCGACCACCTCGACCGCGGGTGGCAGCGCCGCCAGCAGCGCGGTCCGGTGTGCGGTCAGCTGGTGCGCCACCTCCTCGGCCTCGGCCCGGGCGGCCGGGCCGGTGCAGGCGGTCAGGGCGGCCAGCGCGGGGGTCGAGACCGGCCAGTGCGGTTGCTGCGCGGCCAGCGCGGCGACCAGCTCGGCCGGGCCCAGGGCGTAGCCGACCCGCAGCCCGGCCAGGCCCCAGGTCTTCGTCAGGCTGCGCACCACCAGCAGGCCGGGGAGGTCGCTGCGGCCGGTCAGCGACTCCGGCTCGCCGGGCACGGTGTCGGCGAACGCCTCGTCGACCAGCAGCACCCGCCCGGGGCGGGCCAGCGCGGCGAGGTCGGCGGCGGGGTGCAGCACCGAGGTCGGGTTGGTCGGGTTGCCGACGACGACCAGGTCGGCGCCGGCCGGGACCGCCGCCGGGTCCAGCCGGTACCCCGGTGCGGGCAGCAGCAGCCGCTCCACCGGGTGGCCCGCGGCGCGCAGGGCGGCCTCGGGCTCGGTGAAGGACGGGTGGACGACGACCGCCCGGCGGGGGCGCAGCGCCCGGCCGACCAGCGTGAACGTCTCGGCCGCCCCCGCGGTCAGCAGCACCTCGGCCGGGTCGCGGCCGTGCGCGGCAGCGACGGCTGCCCGGGCCGGACGCGGGTCGGGGTAGGCGGCGCTGGCATCGAGGGCGTCGACCAGGACGGCGCGCAGCCAGGGCGGGGGCGCGTCGGCGCGGACGTTGACCGCGAGGTCGACCAGCCCGGGGGCGACCTCGGCGTCCCCGTGATGACGGAGGTCGACGTCCGGCTGCCGGAGGTCGTTGCCCTGGACGTCGGGCTCGACGGCCACCGCGACGGTCACCCGCCCGTGCACCGTCTTGCCGACGACGAGCCGGCCACCCTCGAGCAGCGCCGCCGCCTCGGCCACCGACGCCGTGCCGACGGCGGCGGCGACCCGCACCGACGGCGCCGGGACCGGCACGGCGGCCAGGGTGGCGGCCGGGTGCCCGGTCAGCGGCCAGCCGCGGCGGGCGGCGGCCTCGCGCAGCCCCGGCTCCGCGGCCCGGCTGTCCAGCGTGGCCAGCCGGACGGGACCCTCCGGCGCCGGCAGCACCGCGTCGACGGCGGCCAGCAGCTCGTCGGCGGATGCCCCTGGGCGTGCGCCGATGCCCACCACGATCACGCCGTCACCCCCGGGCGGTCGGGCAGTGCGGCGATCAGCGCGTCGGCGTCCCGGGGGAGGGCGCCGTCGGGCAGCAGCCCGAGGGCCTGCAGCCGGGCGCCGACGCTGAGCGCCCACGGGCGGTCCAGCCGGGCGCGGGCCAGCAGCGCGTCATCGCCCAGGACGACGTCCGGGGCGCCCTGCACCACCCCGCCGTCCACCACCACGGCGACCTCGTCGGCCCAGCGCAGCGCCAGGTCGACGTCGTGGGTGCTCATCACGATCGTCGAGTCGGCCTCCTGCAGCCGGGCGAGGGCGGCCAGCGCCTCGCCGACCGCGGTCGGGTCGAGCCCGGCGGTCGGCTCGTCGAGCATCACCACGCAGGGCCGCATGGCGACCGCACCGGCGATGGCGACCCGCTTCCGTTCGCCGTAGGAGAGCTGGTGCGTCGGGCGGCCGGCCAGGTGCGCCACGGCGAGCAGCTCCAGCGCCTCGGCGACCCGCGCCCGCACCTCGTCCTCGGGCAGGCCCAGGTTCACCGGCCCGAAGGAGACGTCCTGGGCGACCGAGGCGCTGAACAGCTGGTCGTCGGGGTCCTGCAGCACCAGCTGCACCGCCTGCCGGTGGGCGCGCAGGCCCGCGCGGGTGGCGTGCAGCTCGGCGCCGTCCAGGGTGATGCGGCCGCGCACCGGCGCCAGTGCCCCGGACAGGCAGCGCAGCAGCGTCGTCTTGCCCGATCCGTTCGCGCCCAGCAGCGCGAGCCGGCGGCCGGGCGGCACGGTCAGCGAGGCGCCGTCCAGCACCCGGGCGCCCCGCTCGTACCCGGCGACCAGGCCCTCGGCCGCCAGCGTCAGGTGGCTCATGCCAGCACGCTCACGGTGACCAGGGCGGCCAGCCCGACGACGGTGCTCGCGACGAACCGGGGGGAGGAGGGCAGCACCTCCGGCAGCACCCGCAGCCCGGTCTCCATGCCGCGCCCGGCGAGCCCGTCGGACAGCCGGCGAGCCCGGTCCCAGGAGCGGGTCAGCACCGCGGCGGCCAGCATCCCCGAGGAGCGGTAGGAGTTCCGGATGCCCGCGTGCCCCATCCGGGCGGCCTGCGCCTCGCGGATGGTGGACAGGCTGGTGAGCAGCACGAACAGCATCCGGTAGGTCACCGAGGCCACCTCGACCACGGCGTCGGGCACCCGCATCCGGTGCAGCGCAGGCAGCAGGTCCGACATCGGCGTCGTCGTCGCCAGCAGCAGCACCGCCGCGCTGCCGGCCACCGCGTGCCCGACCAGCCCGCCTGCCCGGGCGGCGGCGTCCGGAGCCCAGCCGAGGCCGCCGTCCCCGACCTGGACCACGGCCGTGACCGCCCCGATCAGGATGAACGCCAGCGGCAGCCGCACCGCGCGGCCGAACGTGCGCGCCGGCACCCGGGCCGGGCCCAGCGCCAGGACGACGGCGGCCAACCCGACCAGCAGGCTCCCCGGCCAGGCCGGCAGCACCAGCGCGGCGAGCACCAGTCCTCCGCTGAGCAGCAGCTTGTCGGCGGGGGAGCGCAGCCGCCAGGCACTGGCCCAGGCGGCGTCGTCGATCGCCAGCCCGGTCACGGCGCCGCGGGGGGCGTGGCCGCCTCCTCCGCCGTCCGGCGCTGTCGCTCCGCCGTCTGGCGCTGTCGCTCCGCCGTCCGGCGCTGTCGCTCCGCCGTCTGGCGCTGTCGCTCCGCCGTCCGGCGGCCCTTCAGCCGGCCGAGCACGTAGCCCAGCACGCCGCCGCCCAGCGCCGCCTGCATGGCGAACAGACCGGACTCGATCTCCGAGGAGCCCGGGGAGAAGACCGACTCGAACCACGGCTCGTAACCGGCGTCGGAGTCCTCGATCAGCTCGGTGGCCTGGCTGTCGGTGCCGGCGTACTCGCTGCCGCCGTCGAGCAGCAGCGGGGTGGCGAAGAGGGCGATCACGGCCAGCACCAGCAGTGCGGTGACCAGGTGCCGCCTCATCGCTCACCCCCCGGGGTGGGCTCGGGCACCGGGGCCTGATCGGGCTCCGGTGTGCGGCGGAGGACGCCGAGGCGCTCCAGCTCGGGGCGGGCGTTGACCACCAGCACCCGGAACAGCAGGACGCCGAGCAGGCCCTCGCCGATCGCCAGCGGCACCTGGGTGAACGCGAAGACGGACAGGAACTTCGCCGCCGCCCCCGCGAAGCCGCTGGCCGCGTCGGGGTGCGCCCAGGCCAGCTGCAGCGCCGTCGTCACATAGGTGGCCAGGTCGGCCACGGCCATCGCGGCGAAGACCCCGGGGAGGAGCCCGCCCCCGCTGCGCCGGACCAGCCGGTAGACGGCGTAGCCGGCCCAGGGACCGACCACCGCCATCGAGAACGCGTTGGCGCCCAGGGTGGTCAGCCCGCCGTGCGCGAGCAGCAGTGCCTGGAACAGCAGCACCACCGTGCCGAGCAGGGCCATCACCGGTGGTCGGAACAGGACGGCGCCCAGCCCGGTGCCGGTCGGGTGGCTGGAGCTGCCGGTGATCGAGGGCAGCTTGATCGCGCTCAGCACGAAGGTGAACGCCCCGGCAGCGCCGAGCAGCAGGGTCGACTCCGGGTTCTCGCGCACCTCCTTGACCACGGCCCGGGCACCGTGGACGACGAACGGGGCGGCGGCGATCGTCCAGCCGATGGCGTGCGCGGGTGGCAGGAACCCCTCAGCGATGTGCATGCCCGACCTCCTGGGGGACCCGCGCGGCAGCGGCGACGAAGCGGGTGGCCATCCCGGGGGAGCCGGCCCAGTTCAGGTGCAGGTAGGAGGCGTGCACGTTGCCGGTCACGAAGCCCTCCGGCCCGTCGGCGTTCCACTGCCAGGCTGGGGTCGCCCCGGCGGCCGGACCGGCGGTGGTGCGGTGGAACTCGTGCCCGCGCACCCGGGTGCCGGCCGGTGCCAGCACGCTGTCGGTGAGCGCCACCGCAGCGCGGTAGCCCAGCGTGAGCTTGGGGTGCATCGCCGTCGTCGTGGGCAGCACACCGCACATCGGCTCGCCGTCCAGCTCCTGGGAGAGGTACAGCAGCCCGGCGCACTCCGCGGCGATCGGGCCGCCGCGGGCGGCGAGGTCGGCGATCGCCGTCCGCAGGCCGACGTTCGCGCTGAGCGCGCTGGCGTGCACCTCGGGGAAACCGCCGCCGACGACCAGCGCCCGGGTGCCCTCGGGGAGTGCGTCGTCCCGCAGCGGGTCGACGGTCACGACCTCGGCGCCGGCCGCGGTGAGCAGCTCGGCGGCCTCGGCGTAGCCGAAGGTGAACGCCGGGCCGCCGGCCACCGCGACGACCGGGCGGCCCTCGACCGGGGTCACCTCGGCGGCCGGGTCCCAGGGCTCGCCGGTGAGGTCCGGCGCGGTGCGGGCCAGCCGCAGGACGGCGTCCAGGTCGATGCTCGACTCCACCACCGCGCCCAGCGCGCGCACGGTGCGCACCGCCTCCGCCGACCGCTCGGCGGCCGGCACCAGGCCCAGGTGCCGGGACGGCGTCTGCAGCTCCGCGATCCGGCGGACCGCACCGAGCACCGGAACCCCGGCCGTGCCCAGCGCCTCGCGCAGGATCGCCTCGTGCCGGTCGCTGCCCACCCGGTTGAGGACGACGCCGCCGATCCGCACCGTCGGGTCGAAGGTGGCGAACCCGTGCACCAGCGCGGCCACGCTGCGGGCCTGGGACGCCGCGTCCACGACCAGCACCACCGGGGCCTGCAGGTGCGCGGCGACCTGGGCGGTGGAGCCGTAGCCGGGCTCGACGCTGGCGTGCGCGGCGCCGTCGAACAGCCCCATCACGCCCTCGACCACCGCGACATCGGCGCCCCGCGAGCCGTGCAGGAACAGCGGGGTGATCCGGTCGTCGCCGACCAGCCACTTGTCCAGGTTGCGGCCCGGGCGGCCGGCGGCGAGACCGTGGTAGCCCGGGTCGATGTAGTCGGGGCCGACCTTGTGCGGGCTCACGGTGAGCCCGCGGGCGGTCAGCGCGGCGATCAGCCCGGTGGTGATCGACGTCTTCCCGGCGTTGGACGACGGCGCGGCCACCACGATCCGCGGCACCCTCATCGCCTGACCCCGCATTCCACCAAAATGGCCATTTTGGTGGCCGAGCAGGAACGCGCCGGTTCCTCAGAAACCACCAAAATGGCCATTTTGGTGGCCGGGTGGGTCACCACTCGATCCCCCGTTGGCCCTTCTGGCCGGCGTCCATCGGGTGCTTGACCTTGGTCATCTCCACGACCAGGTCAGCGGCCTCGATCAGCGCCGGCGGGGCGTTGCGCCCGGTGATGACGACGTGCTGGCTGCCCGGCCGGTTCGTCAGCGTCTCGACGACGTCCTCGATGTCGACCCAGCCCCACTTCAGCGGGTAGGTGAACTCGTCGAGCACGTAGAACCGGTGCGCCTCGGCGGCCAGGTCGCGCTTGATCTGCGCCCAGCCCTCGGCGGCGTCACCGGCGTGGTCGGTCTCGTCGCCGTGCTTGCGCGACCACGACCAGCCCGAGCCCATCTTGTGCCAGACCACCGGGCCGCCCTCGCCGGTGGTCTCGTGCACCCGGCCCAGTGCGGTCAGCGCGTTCTCCTCGCCGACCTTCCACTTGGCGCTCTTGACGAACTGGTAGACCGCGATCGACCAGCCCTGGTTCCACGCCCGCATCGCCATCCCGAAGGCAGCGGTGGACTTGCCCTTCATCTCGCCCGTGTGCACGGCGAGCAGCGGTCGGTTGCGGCGCTGCCGGGTGGTCAGCCCGTCGACCGGGACCGCGGTGACCTGTCCCTGCGGCATCAGGCGGCCTCTCGCACCGTGCGGACCAGCGACTCCGCGCCGAGTTCCTCGAGCCGCATCGTCTGCGCGCCCAGCGCCGTGCCCAGCGACGCGGCCAGGCCCAGCCGCACCGGCCCGGATTCGCAGTCGACGACGACGCTCGCCGTCCCGGCCGCGGCGAGCAGGCCGGCGGCCCGGCGGGCGTCGGAGAGGTGGTCGCCGCCGCGCGGCCCGGTCGCCCGGCCGTCGGTCACGACGACGAGTAGCGGGCGGCGCTGCGGGTCGCGGACCCGCTCCAGCCGCAGCGTCTCGTGCGCCCGGAGCAGCCCGGCGGCGAGCGGGGTGCGCCCGCCGGTGGGCAGGCTGGTCAGCCGGGCGGCGGCGGCCTCCACCGACCAGGTGGGCGGCAGGGTCAGCTCGGCGTCCGCGCCGCGGAAGGTGATCAGCCCGACCTTGTCCCGGCGCTGGTAGGCGTCCATCAGCAGCGAGAGGACGGCGCCCTTCACCGCGGCCATCCGGGAGCGGGCGCCCATCGAGCCGCTGGCGTCGACCACGAAGAGGACGAGGTTGCCCTCGCGGCCCTCCAGCGTGGCCTGGCGCAGGTCCTCGTGCTGCAGGCGCAGCCCGGCGCCGCTGCGGCCGCGGGCCCGCTGGTGCGGTGCGGCAGCGAGCACGGTGTCGACCAGGTGCAGCTTGGTGACGCTGCCCTCGGGACGCCGGGAGCCGACCACCCGCCCGCGCTCGCTGCGCGCCTTCGACCGCCGGCCCGACGCGCCCGCACC
>NZ_JAAKGN010000037.1:0-33691 GCF_011039295.1 Modestobacter sp. KNN46-3
GATCTGGCTGTTGTTCATCGTGGTGGACCGTAGGGCAGGGACGCGTGCACGCCGAACCCGCCGCCGGTCCGCGACGCCCCGCACTGAGGAAGGACCCCCTCCTCCCCACCCCTCGCAGGCTCGCGGCGGGCCCCTGGAGGGGGCCGGTCCGCCGAGTGCGGAGCTGTCGACGCCTGCCGGCACGGCGAGGTGTCGACGAGCCATCACTCGGCGCCGACCAGCAGCGGGGCATGCCCCTGGGGGATGACCCAGGGTCAGCCCACAGGTGCACCACAGCTCCGCGGAGACCAGCCCCTGCGGCGACGCGGGCGGACACGACGGCGGGAGAACGTGATCTCAGTCGAAGACCACGTTCCTGGAGGCCGAAGTGTCCGTCCCCGTCATGACCGTCCCGGGTGAGCCCGCGGCGACCCAGTCCGCCGCCGTCCACGCCACCGACCTGCGCAAGACCTACGGCTCGGGTGAGACCGCGGTGCACGCACTGGCCGGCGTCGACGTCGCGTTCGACCGGGGTGCGTTCACCGCGATCATGGGCCCCTCGGGCTCGGGCAAGTCGACGCTGATGCACTGCCTGGCCGGCCTGGACGCCGCGACCAGCGGCAAGGTCTGGCTCGGCGAGACCGAGCTCACCAGCCTGCGCGACGACCAGCTGACCACGCTGCGCCGCGAGCGGATCGGCTTCGTCTTCCAGTCGTTCAACCTGCTGCCGGTGCTCAACGCCCAGGACAACATCCTGCTGCCGATGCAGCTGGCCGGGCAGCGCCCGGACCGGGCGTGGATGGACTCCGTCATCGGCCGGCTCGGCCTGCGGGACCGGCTCCAGCACCGCCCGCACGAGCTCTCCGGCGGTCAGCAGCAGCGGGTGGCCGTGGCCCGGGCGCTGCTCCCCCGCCCGGACGTCGTCTTCGCCGACGAGCCCACCGGCAACCTGGACAGCCACGCCGGCGCCGAGGTGCTGGACCTGCTGCGCTCCAGCGTGCGGGAGACCGGCCAGACCGTCGTCATGGTCACCCACGACCCGGTCGCCGCCGCCTACGCCGACCGGGTCGTGCTGCTGGCCGACGGCCGGCTCGCCGGCGAGGTCCACCAGCCCACCACCGACTCGATCATCAACGCGCTGCGTGGACTGGGGGCCTGACGCCATGCGCGCAGTGACACTGGCGAGCATCCGGGCGCACGCCGGCCGGCTGGTCGCCTCGACCCTGGCGATCGTCATCGCGGTGGGCTTCGTGGTCGCCACCCTGGTGCTCAACGAGACCACGAAGGCCACCGTCCTGGAGGCCGCCGGCGCCCAGTACGTCGACACCGACGTGGTGGTCACCTCCGGCAGCGGCACCGGGCTGACCGAGCACGTCGACGCCCTCACCGCACTGGACGGGGTGCAGGCCGTGGACCCGACCTGGCAGACCTCCGTCCAGGCGGTCGCCCCCGGCCGCACCGGCGCCCAGTACCTGCTGGTCGAGTCGGTCGCCGGCGACCCCGGGCTGCGCTGGCAGCAGCTGACCGACGGCTCGCTGCCGGTGCGCCCGGGCGAGGTCGCGGTCAGCGAACGCGTCGGTGCCGCGGTCGGCGACGTCCTCCCGGTCACCTCCTACGACGCCGAGGGCACCGGGACCACCACCGACGTCACCGTGACCGGCGTGGTCGACCTGGGCGGCGACCCCACCGCCGGCATCTACGGCAAGGCCTACGCCACCGCCGACCAGACCCGCGCCTGGGGCGCCGAGGAGCCGACCGAGCTGCGCATCGCCGGCCCCGCCCGCACCGATCCCGGTCTCCTGGCCGACGAGGTGCGCACCACGCTGGCCGGCGAGGACGTCACCGTCCGCACCGGCACCGAGCAGGCCGAGGCGTCCGTCGCGGCGCTCACCGGTGACGCCGCCTGGCTCACCACCACCCTGCTGGTGTTCGCCACCATCGCCGTCCTCGTCGCCGGGCTGGTCATCGCCAACACCTTCGCGGTGCTGCTGGCCCAGCGGACCCGCGACCTGGCGCTGCTGCGCTGCGTCGGCGCGACCTCCCGGCAGGTGCGCCGCAGCGTCCTCGGCGAGGCCGTGCTGACCGGGCTGGTCGCCTCGGTGATCGGCGTGCTGGCCGGCATCGGGCTGTCCGCGGCCGTCTCGGCGGTGGTGTCCGGCATGGACTCGCCCGTCCCGCTGTCCGGGGTGTCGGTGCCGCTGTACGCCGTCGGCGTCGGCCTCGCCGTCGGCACGGTGACCACGCTGATCGCGGCGCTGGCCCCGGCCCGCGCCGCCACCCGGGTCGCCCCGCTGGCCGCGCTGCGCCCGACGGACCCGGCACCGCTGCGTTCCCGCGGGGGCGTCGCCCGGCTGGTCGCCGGCCTGCTGCTCGCCGTCCCCGGCATCGCGCTGATGGCCGTGGGCGTGGTGACGGCGCAGATCCTGGTCTCGCTGGCCGGCGGGGTGCTCAGCTCGCTGGGGCTCCTGCTGCTCGCCCAGCGGGCGGTGCCGCCGATCGTCGCGGCGGCCGGTCGGCTGCTCGGCCGGTTCGGCGGGCTGCCGGCCCGCCTGGCCACCGGCAACGCCACCCGCAACCCCCGCCGGACGGCGGCCACCGCCACTGCCCTGCTGATCGGCGTCACGCTGACCACGGCGATGGTCGTCGGCGCCAGCTCGACCCGGGCCTCCGCACAGGCGGGTCTGGCCGCCGCCTACCCGACCGACGTGATCGTCGAGAGCTTCGACGAGCCGATCCCGGCCACGCTGCAGGGCCAGCTGGAGTCGGTCGACGGCGTGGTCGAGGCGACCGGCCTCACCGCGGCGATGATCACCGGGCCGGACGGTGCGGAGAGCTGGGTCAGCGGCGTCGACGCGGCGCAGGCGCTGCCGGTGTTGCGCTCGACGTCCGACGTGACGCTGCCCGAGCTCGGCCAGGTGGTGCTCCCCGGCTGGGAGGCCGACCTCTGGGACGTGCAGCCGGGCGACTCGCTGACGCTGGCCGCCGGCGACCGCTCGCGCACGCTGACCGTGGTGGCCGGCGAGACCGACCGCACGCTGCTGACCAGCACCGACCTGCAGGCCCTGGTGCCCGAGGCGGCGGTGGCGACGATGTGGCTGCGGGTGGCCGACGGGATCGACCAGACCGCGGTGATCGACGAGATCACCGACCTGGCCGGCACCGCGCTGCCCACCGCGTTCGTCACCGGGCTGGCCAGTGAGCGGGCTGCCATCGACCAGGTGGTCGACGTCCTCCTGCTGGTCGTCACCGGGCTGCTGGGCGTGGCGGTGCTGATCGCGCTGATCGGGGTCGGCAACACGCTCGCCCTGTCGGTCGTCGAGCGGCGCCAGGAGAGCGGCCTGCTGCGGGCGCTGGGACTGACCCGCGGCCAGTTGCGTGCGCTGCTGGCCTGGGAGGCGGTGCTCGTCGCCGGGGTCGCCGCGGTGCTCGGTGTGCTGGTCGGTGGCGCGTACGGCCTGGTCGGGGCCGCCTCGGCGCTCGGCGAGATCGGCGAGGTGGTGATCAGCATCCCGTGGCTGCAGATCGGCGCGATCGTGCTGGTCGCCACCGTGGCCGGGCTGCTGGCCTCGGTGCTGCCGGCCCGCCGGGCGGCGAAGACCCCGCCGGTGGCCGCGATCGCCGGCTGACGCACCGACCCCGACCTGAGACCGGGGCCCACGACCGTGGGCCCCGGTCCCTCGTCGGTCCCGGCCGGGACGTCGACCGCCGGCGCCCGCCCGGCGGGGACACAGCTCGACGGGGGATGCTGGGGGCGTGCCGTTCCTCCGCCGTGCCGCCGCCGTCACCGCTGCCACCGCCCTCGCCGGTGGGGTGGGCTGGGTCGCCCGCGCCGCCTGGGGCCTGCCCGTCGCCCTCGGCGCCAGCCAGCGCCGGCTCCGCCCGACCGTCACCGGCTCGTCCCAGTTCTCCGACGGGAAGTTCCACAACAACCTGCCCACCCCCGCGCTGCCCCCCGCCAACGCAAGGGACGGCCTGCTGCGGCAGTGGCACGAGGAGCGGCACAAGGGGCTCCCCGGGGGCCCCATCCCGCTGGCCACGCCCGAGGTGCCCGAGCAGGCCACGGAGCTGGCGGTCACCTGGTTCGGGCACTCCAGCGCCCTGCTGGAGATCGACGGCCGGCGGGTGCTCGTCGACCCGGTGTGGAGCGAGCGGGTGTCGCCGTCCCCGCTGCTGGGCCCCACCCGCCTGCACGAGCCCCCGGCGCCGGTGGAGAGCCTGCCCCCGGTCGACGCGGTGCTGATCAGCCACGACCACTACGACCACCTCGACCTGCCCACGGTGCGGGCCCTGGTGCGCGAGCAGTCGGCGCCGTTCGTCGTCCCGCTGGGCATCGGCGCGCACCTGCGCCGCTGGGGCGTGCCCGACGAGCGGATCGTGGAGCTGGACTGGGACGGCGCCACGACCGTCGCCGGGCTGACGCTGACCTGCACCGAGGCCAGGCACTTCTCCGGCCGGTTCTTCGCCCGGGACACCACGCTGTGGTCGTCCTGGGTCATCGCCGGCCCCCGGCACCGGGTGTTCTTCGGCGGCGACACCGGCTACACCCCGGCCTTCGCCGGGATCGGCGCCCGCCTCGGGCCCTTCGACCTGACGCTGCAGCCGATCGGCGCCTACAACGACGCCTGGCACGCCATCCACATGGACCCGGAGGAGGCCGTGCGCGCGCACGGTGACCTGGGTGGCCGGGTGCTGGTGCCGATCCACTGGGCGACGTTCAACCTGGCCTTCCACCGGTGGGCCGAGCCGGTGCAGCGGCTGCTCGCCGCCGCCGAGGTACGGGACGTGCAGGTCGTCGTCCCGCAGCCCGGTGAGCGGGTCGACCTGCTGGCCCCGCCGCCGCTGCGGGACTGGTGGACGGCGGTCGGTTCCGTCGACGACCTGCCCCCCAGCGGTGCGGCGGCCGCCAACGCCCGCGTCCGCCGGCTGACCGCCCGGCGGGCCGGCTCCCCGGGCTGACGGCGACGCTCAGCCGACCAGCAGCGCGCTCCGGTCCGTCCGGGTCAGCGCCCGGCCGGCCAGCGCCACCAGGACGACGGCGGCCGCGCAGACCGCCGCCACGGCGACCTGCCGCGGGCCCTCCGCGGCAGCGATGCCCAGGAGGCCCCAGATGACGGCCGCGGCGAACGGGCCGGCGGCGACGTGGGAGCCGAGCAGCACCGCGGCCGCGACCCCGGCGACCGTGACCAGCGCGGCAACCGCCCAGGCCTGGGCGGCCAGGGTGTCCGGGGAGATGCCGAGCGCGACCCCGGTGCTGCCCACGTTCGCCACCGAGGCGACGGTGAGCCAGCCCAGCAGGAGCCCGGCGGTGGCCCGAGGCAGCGCTCGGGCCAGGCCGCCGGCCGGCACCGTCTGCAGCCGGACGTAGGCGACGGCGGCCGCGGCGGTGATGCCGAAGATCAGCACCTGCGCGACGTACTGCCACACGCCGCCCTGCGGGTAGACCACCTCCCAGACGGCGTTCCCGGCGAACGCGATGGCCAGCGGCCAGCCGGTCCGCCGGTGCACCTCGCGCCCGCGCTGCGACGGCAGCGCCTGGTACACCGCCCAGGCCAGCGACCCGGCGAAGATGACCCCCCAGATGCTGAAGGCCCAGCCGGTCGGGGTGACCAGGGAGCGGTCGCCGTCGCTGACGTCGCCGACGCTGCGGCCGGCGAGCGCCGCACCCAGCGGGCTGCCGACGACCTGGGCGACCGCCGCGACGACCACCGCGACGACCCGGGGGGTGTCCCGCATCCGGTTCCTCCTCGTCCGCGCGCGGCCACCGGGTCGGCCACGTCCTCGGTGAGGGCTACCCGGCGAGGGCGGCGAGCACCCGGGGGAGCTCGAGGAGATCGGTGACCTCGTGCTGCGGCTGCGGCCCGTCCGGGTCGACCCGGTGCCCGGACCGGTGCACCCGGACGACGGTGAGGCCGGCCTCGAGCGCTCCCCGGGTGTCCCGCGCCGACGCGGGGACGTGCACCGCGGCGCCGGCGTCCGCCGCCCGCCGGTAGATCTCCGGGCTCGGCTTGTAGGCGTGCAGCCGCTCGCTGGTCAGGACGGCGTCCGGGTGCACCAGGCCGGCCGCCCGGGTGCGGGCGAACAGGTCGTCGTCCACGTTGGACAGCACCCCGACCCGGTGCTGCTCGGCGACCAGCGGCAGCGCCCGGCCGACGTCGGGCCACAGCGGCCAGTCCGGCAGCGACGCCAGCAGCGCGAGGGTGTCCGCGGTGGCGTCGGCGTCCAGGCCCCGGGCCGCGTAGGTGTCCGTGAGCGCGCGGCGGCAGTGCTCGGCGAAGGGCACCCAGTCGGTGAGGTCCTTCTGCGAGGCCTTGTTCCGGGCGTCCCAGTCGTCGTAGAGCTCGGTGCCGGCGACGTCCCAGCCGTGCCCCTGCGCGAGGGAGTCGAACGTCGCCGAGCCGCCCGTCCGGGAGTCGATCAGCGCGCTGAACAGGTCGAAGGTCACCAGCACACCGTCAGTATGGCCCCGTTGCAGGGTCCTGCCGCGAGCCTGCGAGTGGCGGGGGCAACGGGGCCCTTCGTCAGCGCAGCAGCTTGGACATCCGCCGGTCGGCCAGCGGCTTGCCGCCGGTCTGGCAGGTCGGGCAGTACTGCAGCGAGGTGTCGGCGAAGGACACCTCGCGCACGGTGTCCCCGCAGACCGGGCAGGGCAGCCCGGTGCGGGCGTGCACCTGCAGACCGGCCCGCTTCTCCCCCTTGAGCGTCGCCGCCCGCTGCCCCAGCTGACGGTCCAGGGCGTCGGTCAGCGTCTCCCGCATCGCGGCGTGCAGCCGGAGCAGCTCGTCGTCGGTGACCTTGTCGGCCATCTTGAACGGGGAGAGCCGGGCGGCGTGCAGGATCTCGTCGGAGTAGGCGTTCCCGATGCCGGAGAGCACGGTCTGGTCGGTGAGGGTGCCCTTGAGCTGGGTGTGCCGGCCGGCCAGCAGCGCCCCGAGGGTCTCGGCGTCCAGCTCCAGTGCGTCCGGGCCCAGTCGGGCGATGCCCGGCACCTCGGTCGGCGAGCGGACCACGTAGACCGCCAGCCCCTTGCGGGTGCCCTGCTCGGTCAGGTCGAACCCCTCGGGCAGCTCACCCTCGCGCGGCTCCAGGTGCATCCGCAGCGCCAGCGGGCCCTTCCCCGGCTTGGGCGGTGCGGTGGGGAGGTTCTGCCGCCAGTGCAGCCAGCCCGCCCGGGCCAGGTGGACGACCAGGTGCAGCCCGGAGACGTCCAGGTCGAGGAACTTGCCGTGCCGGGTGGCGCCGGTGAGCTCCAGCCCGGCCAGCGAGGACAGCGACGGGTCGAAGGTCTTGATCGCCTGGACGGCGGCCAGGTCGACGCGCGTGACGATCCGGCCGACCGCGTTCTCCCGCAGGAACGCCGCCAGCGCCTCCACCTCGGGCAACTCGGGCACCCGCCCATGATCCACGCCGGACGCCGTCCCCGTCGTCCCCCGTCACCCCCTGACCACCAAAATGGCCATTTTGGTGGTCTCAGCGGGGGGCGGCGGCGGCCATGCGTTCGACGATGGTGCGGAGCAGCGGGCGGGGGGTGGCCAGGTTCAGCCGCACGTGCCCGGCGCCGGGGGCGCCGCACTCCGGGCCGTCGACCAGCGCCACCCCGGCCTCGCGCAGGAAGAACTCCCCCAGCGGCTCCTCGATGCCCAGCTCCCGGCCGTCCAGCCAGGCCAGGTAGGTGCCCTCCGGCGGGGTGTACCGCACCCGCGGCAGGTGCTCGGCGAGCAGCTCGGCCAGCAGCCGGCGGTTGCCGTCCAGGTAGGCCAGGACGTCGTCCAGCCACTCCTCCCCCTGCTCGTACGCCGCCGTGCTGGCCAGCACCCCGGGGGTCGATGCGCCGTGACCGGCCAGCTCGCCGACCTCGGCCCAGTGCGCGGCGTCGGCGGGGTTGGACAGCAGCAGCTGCGCGGCCTTGAGCCCGGGCACGTTGAACGCCTTGGACGCCGACGTCGCGGTCACCGTGTGCGCGGCGGTGACCGGCGACAGCGAGGCGTAGGGCCGGTGCACCGCGCCCGGGTACACCAGCGGTGCGTGGATCTCGTCGGCGAACACCCGGGCGCCGTTCCGGTCCACCACCTCGGCCAGGGCGAGCTGCTCGTCCGCGGTGAACACCCGGCCCACCGGGTTGTGCGGGTTGACGTGCACCAGCAGGGCCCCAGGGGTCAGCGCCCGGTCCAGCGCCGCCAGGTCGTGGGTGGACCGACCGTCGTGGACGACCATCGGCACCTCGACGAGCTCGCGGCCCATCAGCCGCGGCACCTTCAGGAACGGCATGTACGCCGGGGTGGGCAGCACCACCGGGGCACCCGGCGGGGTGAAGTGCTCGATCGCGGCCTGCAGCCCGGCGACGACGTCGGCCAGCGGGGTGATCCACTCGGCCGGCAGCTCCCAGCCGTACCGGCGGCGCTGCCAGCCGGCGCACGCCTGCGCCATCGCGGTGGCGATCGGGGTGGGCAGGTAGCCCAGCGCCCCGGCGTCGACCGCGTCGTGCAGCGCGCGGATCACCACCGGCGCCGTCCCGAAGTCCATCTCGGCGACCCATCCGCCCAGTGCGTCGCCGTACCGCGTCCACTTGAGGCTGCCGGCCGACCGCAGCGCGTCCTCGGTCAGTGCGTCGAAGGAGGTGCCCACCGGCGTCAGTCTGCGTCGCCGGGCACGTCGGCGGTGGCCCCGGGCTCGGCGCGGGCCGACTCCTCCACCGCGGCCGCGACCGCCTGCGCGACGGCTGGGTCGAAGACGCTGGGGATGATGTAGTTGGCGTTGAGCTGGTCGTCGCCCACCACCGCGGCCAGCGCGTCGGCGGCGGCCAGCAGCATGCCGGGGCGGATCTCCTTGGCCCGGGCGTCGAGCAGCCCCCGGAAGACCCCGGGGAACGCCAGCACGTTGTTGATCTGGTTGGGCAGGTCCGAACGGCCGGAGGCGACGACGGCGGCGTACTGCCGGGCCCGCACCGGGTCGACGTCCGGCGTGGGGTTGGCCATCGGGAAGACCACCGCCTGGTCGGCCATCCCGGCCAGCACCTCGGCCTGGATGACGTTGGCCGCGCTGACCCCGATGAACACGTCCGCGCCGACCAGGGCGTCGGCCAGCTCACCCCGCCGGCAACCGGGGTTCGTGCGCCGGGCCAGGTCCAGCTTGGCCGGGGAGAGCCGCTCGTCGTCGGGGGAGAGGACGCCCTCCCGGTCCCACACCAGCACGTTCCTGGCCCCGGCCTCCAGCAGCAGGGTGACGATCGCCGTCCCGGCCGCACCGCCGCCGGCGACGACGACCGCGACCTCCTCGAGCTGCTTCTCCACCACCCGCAGCGCGTTGCGCAGCGCGGCGAGCACGCAGATCGCCGTCCCGTGCTGGTCGTCGTGGAAGACCGGGATGTCCAGCTTCTCCCGCAGCCGGGCCTCGATCTCGAAGCAGCGTGGCGCGGAGATGTCCTCCAGGTTGATCCCGCCGAAGCCGGGGGCGATCAGCTCGACGGTGCGCACGATCTCGTCGACGTCCTGGGTGTCCAGCGCGATCGGCCAGGCGTCGATGTCGCCGAACCGCTTGAACAGCGCGGCCTTGCCCTCCATCACCGGCATCGAGGCGCCCGGCCCGATGTCGCCCAGCCCCAGCACCGCCGAGCCGTCGGTCACCACCGCGACGGTGTTGCCCTTGATGGTGAGCCGGCGGACGTCCTCCGGGTGCTCGGCCAGCGCCAGGCAGACCCGGGCGACGCCGGGGGTGTAGGCCATCGACAGGTCGTCGCGGGTCTTCAGCGGCACCTTGGAGGCGACCTCCAGCTTGCCGCCCAGGTGGAGCAGGAACGTGCGGTCGCTGACCTTGCGCACGTGCACGTTGTCGACGGCGTCGAGTGCGGCGACGACCTCCTCGGAGTGCTCGGCGTCGGCGGCCGAGCAGGTGACGTCCACGGTGAGGCCGTCGGGCCGGGACTCCACGACGTCGATCGCGGTGACCGCACCACCGGCGCTGCCCACCGCGGTGGCGATCCGGCCGACGCTGGCCGGATCACCGTCGGCGGCGAGCCGCACGGTGATCGAGTAGGACGCCGACGTCACCGGACCGCGGTGGACGACGGGCGCGGGCGCCGAGCCAGGAGTGAGAGACGTCACTTTCCCATCGTGGCATCTCGACCACGACATTTCCACCTAGCGGGCCGCCTTTCCCGCCATGCGGAATGGCAACCTGCCAAGCACGCCATTCGGGGTCAGGCGGAGAACTCCGCCGCCCGCTGCTCGGCCCGGGCCTTGAGCCCGACCGCGAACTGGCGGAAGGCCGGGTTCAAGTCGGGCACCGTGCGCATCATCAGCGGCGCCAGCGGGCCGCGGTACTGCTCGCGCACGGTGAACTCCGTGCTCCCGTCGGCCTGCGGGTCGAGCCGGAAGGTGCGCTCGGCGACGAACAGGTCCAGCGGCAAGCCGCTGTGCCAGCGCATCGACTCCGCCGGCCGGATCTCGGTGACCGTGACCCGCAACGGCCGGCGCCGGGTGCCGGTGGCCACCAGGAGGAGCGGCGCGCCCAGCCGGACGACCCCCTCCACCCGGTCGATCCCGGAGTGCCAGTCTCGCCAGCCGCCGACGTCGACGAGCACCGACCACACCTGTTCGGCCCCGGCGTCGATGCGGGTGGCCGCCTCGTAGCTCCTCATCGGGACCGAGTGTGCTCCCCGTCACTCGTCGGTGGAAGAGCCAGCCGCGGCGGGGCCGGGTCCGGCGGCACCCCGGCCGCGGCGTCCGCCCCGAGCCGGGTGCCCCAGGCGACCAGCCCGGTGAGGTCCACCCCGTGCCGGGCGGCGGCCGGGCCGGCGGTGCCGAGCGACCGGGCGCCCCGGGTCAGCAGGGTCGCCGCACCCGGCAGGTTGCCGCGCAGGGCATGGGTCAGGCCGACCGCGAGCTGGGCCAGGCCGCGCCACAGGTCCCGTTCGTCGTCCGGTCCGGTCTTCCACGCGTCCTCGAGCACCTCGTGGGCGTGGAACGGCCGACCCTCGTCCAGCAGCTCCTGGGCCTCCACCAACGTCTGGTCCGGCGTGCGGACCAGCCCCTCCGGCGCCCGCGGCTCCCCCGGCGAGCCGTACGGCAGCGGCCGGCCCAGCGCGTCGCGCGGTCGGGCGCTGCGGGCCCGGCCGATGTCGTCCCGGTCGCGGGGGGCGCCGGGCACGTCAGCGCAGGACGGTGGTGAGCCGGACCTGCACGCCTTCGCCGGCGACCGTGATGTCGACGTGGTCGCACAGCTGGCGGGCCAACCACAGCCCCATGCCGCCCAGCGACAGGTCGTCGCCGTGTGCCGGCCCGTAGCCGATGAACGGGTCCTGCAGCCCGGCGCCGTGGTCGGTCACCGTGCAGACCAGCCGGTCGCCGCCGGCCCACAGCCGCAGGTCGACCGGCGGCCGGCCGTGGCGCAGCGCGTTGGTGGTCATCTCGTCGACGGCGAGCAGGAAGTCCTCGAGCGCCGGCTCCGAACCGGTCGGCAACCGGGCCTCGGCGGCGCGCGCGGCGAGGTCCCGGCGCAGTCCGCGCAGGTCACGCACCGAGTCGGCGTGCACAAGCGGCTCGGTCGACTCCAGCGGCTCGAGCGGGACCGGCAGCGAGGCCAGGTACTCCTCGGGGTCGACGTGGTCGGGGTTCACCCGCTCGTGCCCGTCGACCTGGAGCACCGGGTGGGTGGCCCGCACGGCGGCCACCAACGGCTCCGGCACCCGGCGGGTGTCGCACAGGCAGAGCACCAGCAGCGGGTCGTCCCCGGCGCGGTTCGCCTCGTCGAGCTGGTGGTCCAGGACGGCGTCGTAGCGCTGCCACTCCCGCCAGGTGTCGGGGTCTGACCTGGACAGCGGCTCGAGGACGACGCGGACCACCGGGCTGGCCGCCACCCGGTGGCGCACCCCGAGGCGGCGGACGGCGGTGATCGCCGCTGCCGGCCCGTTGCCGTACACGTCGGACCACCCGGTCCAGACCACCTGCGGACGGTCGGGGAGCGCCTCCTGCAGGAGCTGGGTGGTCTGGTCGCTGCAGACGACCACCACCGGCTCCCCGGCGTCCAGCCCGGCGCACACGAACGCGACGGTGCCGTCGACCAACTCGCTGTCCGACGCGCCGATCAACGCCCGGTGTCTGCCGGACCCGGCTGCCCCGTCCATGCGTGCTGATCCCCGTCCTGCCCGATGCGGAGCCGCCGTCCTGGCAGCCGTGTCCACGGCCTCCCTACCCGCTCCCCGGCGACCTAGGCGTACGGCCGGCCGCGAGCTGACCGGACGGCCCGGAGGTGCGGGTTGCCGCGTCGGCGCAAGCGTGGAAGATGGGCATCGAGGACGGCCGCCACTCGGCACGCCGCCCCCGCACCGACCCGCGGTCGACTCGACCGGTCCGGACCTGGAGGGGGCGGCATGACCACGTCCACAGCACTGACCGACCTTCCCGCCGACGACGTCCTGCGCGGCCTCGACGCCGCCCGGGAGCACGTCGCTTCCCATGCGTTGCACCCAGCGGCGACCGGGCCGGTCGGGCTGGAGCTCGAGGCCCACCTGGTCGACCTGGCCTCCCCCGGCACCCGGGTGCCCTGGCACCGGGTCACCGCCGCCGTCGCGACGCTGCCCCCGCTGGACGGCGGCAGCCGGGTCACCCTCGAGCCCGGCGGCCAGGTCGAGCTGTCCGGCCCACCGGCCCCCGACGTCACGACCGCGGTCACCGGCCTGCGATCGGACCTCGCGGCCGCCCGGGGCCGGCTGGCCGCGGCCGGCCTGGGGCTGGCGCCGCTGGGCGCGGACCCGTGCCGCCCCCCGCAGCGGGTGAGCCCGGGCTCCCGCTACGTGGCGATGGAGGAGCACTTCCAGGCGCTGGGCCACCGGGCGGCCGGCGTCACGATGATGACCAGCACCGCGGCGCTGCAGGTCAACGTGGAGGCCGGGCCCCGGTCCGGCTGGGCCGCGCGGGTCCGGCTGGCCCAGGCGCTCGGTCCGGTGCTGGTGGCGGTCTCCGCCTGCTCCCCGCTGCTGGCCGGCAGCGAGACCGGCTGGCGCTCGGGCCGGCAGCGGATCTGGGCCGAGCTGGACCCCGCTCGTTGTGGACCCCTGCCCGGTGGGCCCGACCCGGCCGACGAGTGGGCCGCGTTCGCCCTGGCGGCGCCGGTGATGCTGGTGCGCGGGCCGACGGACGACGCCGTCCCGGTGCGCGGCCGGACGTCGTTCGCCGACTGGGTCCGCGGGGCCGGGCCGACCGACCGGCGGCCGACCGTGGCCGACCTGGAGTACCACCTGACCACGCTGTTCCCGCCGGTCCGGCTGCGCGGCTACCTGGAGCTGCGGTATGTCGACGCCGCGCCCGAGCCGTGGTGGCCGGCGCTGTCGGCGGTGGCCGGCACCCTGCTCGACGACCCGGTGGCCGCCGACACCGCCGCCGCCGCGACCGAGCCGGTCGCCGGCCGCTGGGAGCCGGCCACCCGGCTCGGACTCGCCGACCCCGAGCTGCACGCGGCCGCGGCCGCCTGCCTCGAGGTCGCCGTGCGCCGGGCCCCGGCGGGCCTGCGGACACAGGTCACCGCCCTGGCCGAGCTGGTCGAGCGCCGGGCCAGCCCCGGCGACGCACTGCTGCACACCGCCCGGACCCACGGCCCGGCAGCCGCCCTGCTGGCCGCGACCCACGACGCCGAGGAGGAGACGTGACCGACCTGAGAGAGACGCTCGCCCAGGAGCTGACCCGCGCCCGGGAGCGCACCCTGCTGCTCACCGAGCACGACGAGCCCGTGCTGCTGCGGCAGCACTCGCCGCTGATGAGCCCGCTGGTCTGGGACCTGGCCCACGTCGGCCAGCAGGAGGACCTGTGGCTGCTGCGCGGCGGCGACGCCCGGTGCACCGGGGTGCTGCCGCCGGACGTGGAGTTGCTGTACGACGCCTTCACCCACCCCCGGGCCGCACGGGTCCGGCTCCCGCTGCTGCCACCGGTGGAGGCCCGGGCGTTCTGCGCCGAGGTGCGCGGCCGGGTGCTGGACCGGCTCGACCGGTCCGGCCCGGACGACGACCCCTTCGACGTCGCAATGGTGGTCAGCCACGAGCAGCAGCACGACGAGACGATGCTGCAGACCCTGCAGCTGCGCGCCGGCCCCCCACTGCTGGGCGCCGGCTCCCCGCTCCCGGCCGGCCGGCCCGGGTTGGCCGGCACCACCGTGCTGGTCCCCGGCGGGCCCTTCCGCCTCGGGGTCGACGGCACCGAGGAGCCGTTCTCCCTGGACAACGAGCGGCCGGCGCACGTCGTCGACGTCCCGGCGTTCCGGATCGGGCGGGTGCCGGTCACCAACGCCGAGTACACCGCCTTCGTCGCCGACGGCGGCTACACCGACCCGCGCTGGTGGTCCGCGCGCGGCTGGCAGCACCGCTGCGACGCCGGCCTCACCGCACCTGAGTTCTGGGGGCCCGAGGGCACCCGGACCCGGTTCGGCCTGGTCGAGGAGCTGCCGGCGGACGAACCGGTCCAGCACGTGACCTTCTTCGAGGCCGAGGCGTACGCCGCCTGGGCCGGTGGCCGGCTGCCGACCGAGGAGGAGTGGGAGAAGGCGGCCGTCTGGGACCCGGCCACCGGCGGCCGGCGGCGGTTCCCGTGGGGCTCGGCCGACCCGACCCCGGAGCTGGCCAACCTCGGCGGCTCGGCGCTGCGCCCCGCCCCGGTGGGCGCCTACCCCGCCGGCGCCTCGGCCTGCGGCGTGGAGCAGTTGATGGGCGACGTGTGGGAGTGGACCTCCTCGGACTTCCGCCCGTGGCCCGGCTTCACCCCGATGCTCTACGCCGACTACTCCGCGCCCTTCTTCGGCGGCGACCACAAGGTGCTGCGCGGGAGCTCCTGGGCGGTGGGCGCCTCGGTGACGCGGCCGAGCTTCCGCAACTGGGACCACCCGGTGCGCCGGCAGGTCTTCAGTGGCATCCGACTCGCCTTCGACGCATGACGGGAGACGCCTGATGTGCCGGCACCTGGCCTGGCTCGGGCAGCCGCGCACGCTGGCCGCGCTGGTGCTCGACCCGCCGTCGTCCCTGCTGGTGCAGTCCTACGCCCCCCGCCGGCAGCGGTACGGGACGGTGAACGCCGACGGCTGGGGCGTGGGCTTCTGGGCCGACGGCCGTCCGGAACCGGCCCGCTGGCGGTCGGCGCAGCCGTTGTGGGGGTCGGCGTCCTTCGCCTCGGTCGCGCCCGCCGTCTCGGCCCGCTGCGTGCTGGCGGCGGTGCGCTCGGCGACCGTGGGGATGCCGATCGAGGAGGCGGCGGCCGCCCCGTTCACCGACGGCCGCTGGCTGCTCTCGCACAACGGCCGGGTCGACCGGGCGGTGCTGCCCCCGGCCCGGGACGCCGAGTCGGTGGTGGACAGCGCACTGCTGGCCGCGCTGGTCTTCTCCCGCGGCATGGCGGCGCTCGGCGAGACCGTCCGCGAGGTGGGGGCCGCCGACCCGGCCGCCCGGCTCAACCTGCTCGCCGCCGACGGCACCCGCCTGCTGGCCACCACCTGGGGCGACACCCTGTCGGTGCTGACCACCGACGAGGGGACGGCGCTGGCCAGCGAGCCGTGGGACGACGACCCGCGCTGGGCCGACGTCCCCGACCGGACGCTCGTCGAGGTCACTCCCGACGGCCTGACCCAGACGTCCCTCGATGCATCGGAGCCCGCATGACGTTCACGCTCACCGACCACCTCGGCCCGGTCGACGCCGGCGCTGCGCTCGCCGCCGACGTGCGCGCCGGCCTGACGGCGAGCCCGAAGACGCTGCCGCCCCGCTGGTTCTACGACGAGCGCGGCAGCGAGCTGTTCGACGAGATCACCCGGCTGCCGGAGTACTACCCGACCCGCGCGGAACGTGCCCTGCTGGCCGAGCGCGCCGCGGACGTCGCCGCGGCCACCGGCGCCGACACGCTGGTCGAGCTCGGCAGCGGCACCTCGGAGAAGACCCGGCTGCTGCTCACCGCGCTGGCCGAGGCCGGCACCCTGCGCCGCTTCGTGCCGGTCGACGTCGACCCCTCGGTGCTGCGGGCCGCCGGTGCCCAGATCACCGCGGCCTACCCGGGGACGGCGGTCGACGCGGTGGTCGCCGACTTCACCGTGCACCTGGGCGACCTGCCGCAGGAGGGCCGCCGGCTGGTCGCCTTCCTGGGCTCCACGATCGGCAACCTGGAGCCCGGGCCGCGGGCGGCCTTCCTCTCCTCCCTCGCGGCGACCCTGCGACCGGGGGACTCCTTCCTGCTCGGCACCGACCTGGTGAAGGACCCCGATCGACTGGTCCGCGCCTACGACGACGCCGCCGGGGTGACCGCGGCGTTCAACCGGAACGTGCTCGCGGTGCTGAACCGGGAGCTGTCCGGCGACGCCGACCCGTCCGCGTTCGAGCACGTCGCGGTGTGGGACCCCGAGCACGAGCGGGTCGAGATGCGGCTGCGGTCCACCCGGGACCAGGTCGTGGACCTGGCCGCGATCGGGTTGACGGTGCCCTTCTCCGCTGGGGAGGAGGTGCGCACCGAGGTGTCGACCAAGTTCCGCCGGGCCCGGGTCGAGCAGGAGCTGGCCGCCGCGGGCCTGCGGATGACCCACTGGTGGACAGACGGCGACGTCGCCGTCTCCCTCTCCGTGCTCGCGTGAACCCCGTCCTATCCTCCCGACGGTGAGCAGCCTCCCGCACGACGACCTCGGCGACGCCTGGCGCGCCGCCCGCCTGCGACCGGCCACCGTGCACCTGGACCACGCCGCCTGCAGCCGGCAGAGCACCGCGGTGCTCGACGCCGTCGCCCGGCACGCCCGGCACGAGTCGGAGCTGGGCGGCTACGTCGCCGAGCAGGCGGCGGAGGGGCTGCTGCAGCAGGGGCGCTCGGTGCTGGCCGGGCTGGTCGGGATGGCCGCCGCCGACGTGGCCTTCACCGAGAGCGCGTCGGCGTCGGTGCGCACGCTGGTCTCCCGCTGGCGGCTGGCACCGGGCGCCCGGGTCGGCGTGCTGCCCGGGGAGTACTGGCAGAACGTCGCCGCCTTCTCCGACGCCGGGCTGACGCCGGTGGTGCTGCCCGGTGACGCGGTGGGCCGGGCCGACCTGGCCGGCGTCGAGCGGGTGCTGCGTGACGACCCGCCGGCGTTCGTGCACGTCACCCTGGTGGCCAGCCACCGCGGCGTCGTCCAGCCCGGGCGGGAGGTCGCCGCGCTGTGCCGGGCGGCGGGCGTCCCCCTGGTGCTGGACGTCGCGCAGGCCCTCGGTCACGTCGACTGCGACCTGGGCGCCGACGCGGCCTACGGCACCTCGCGCAAGTGGCTCGCCGGGCCGCGCGGCGTCGGCTTCCTCGTCCTGCGCCCGGCGGTCGGCGCGCGGCTCTCCCCGCTCGTGGGCCCGGAGCTGTACGACGAGGACCGCACCGGCGTCGACCACGCCCGCTGGTACGAGTCGCACGAGGCGCACGTGGCCGGCCGGATCGGCCTGGTCGTGGCCGTCGGCGAGCACCTGGCCGCCGGCCCGCACCGGGTGCGCGAGCGGCTCGCGGCGCTGGGCCGCGCCACCCGCGAACGGCTCGACGGCCGCGGCGGGTGGCAGGTCGCGGAGCCGCTGGACGAGCCGACGGCGATCACCACGCTGCGCCCCCCGGACGGCGTCGACGTCCGGGAGGTGGTCACCCGACTGCGCACCGGGCACGGCGTGCTGACGACGGCGGCCGGCCGGGAACGGGCACCCCGGGAGCTCGCCGGCCCGGTGCTCCGCGTCTCCCCGCACCTGGACTCCACCATCGAGCAGCTGGACCTGCTGGCCACCGCCCTGGCGCACTGATCGCGGCCGGCTGCATCCAGGCGCGGGGGCGGGCCGGAAGAACGGGGTGACAGTCCAGTCCAACGGAAGGAACGTCACCGTGAACAAGACCCGCCCGATCGCCTTGACCGCCGGCGCCGCTGGCGCGTTCGCCCTGCTCTTCGGGGCCACGCCCGCGCTGGCCGACTCGCACACCAACGCGACCCTCTCGGTCCTGCACGCCGTCCCGGAGCTCCCGGTCGACGTGTACGCCAACGGCGAGCGGCTGATCGACGACTTCCAGCCGGGCACCCTCACGGACCCGCTGTCGCTCCCCGCCGGCGCGTACGACCTGGCGCTGTTCCCGGCCGATGCCGCGGACGGCTCCGGCGAGCCGCTGCTGTCGGCGATGGGCGTGGAGCTGCCGGCCGGCGCCGACGCCACGGTGGCCGCCCACCTCACCGAGGCCGGCGAGCCCGCTCTCACCCCCTTCGTGAACGACACCTCCGAGGTCGCCGCGGGCGAGGGCCGGCTGACCGTGCGCCACGTGGCCGCGGCACCGGCCGTCGACGTGCGTGCGGGTGGAGAGGTCGTCATCGACGGGCTCACCAACCCGAACGAGGAGTCGCTGACCGTGCCCGCCGGCACCGTGAGCGCCGACGTCGTGCTCGCCGGCACCGACACGGTGGCGATCGGCCCGGCCGACCTGTCCCTGACCGAGGGCGCGACCACGATCGTCTACGCCTGGGGTTCCGGTGACGCCGACTACGAGCTCGCCACCCAGACGGTCCAGGCCGGGGCCTCCGCACCGACCGGTGTCCCCGGTGGCTCGGCCGGTCTCGCCGCTGACGAGGGCATGCCGGCGCCGCTGGTCGGCCTGACCCTGGCCGGCCTGGCCGGTGCGGCGTTCGCCGGCCGCAAGTACGCCACCAGCCGGGTCTGACCGACCGAGAACAGAGGCACCCACCGTGCGCAGCTCCGTCGTCGTGCTGGTCCTGGGCCTCGCCCTGGCGATCGGGACACCGGTCACCTGGGCGTTGACCCGGCCTGACGCGACGGCGGGCACCACGGTGGAGCAGGCGATCGACGCGCCATCACCGTCGGCGGCACCGTCCCCCACCGGGACGGTGCCGCCGGCGGCGCCTGCACCCGGCCTCCCCCCGGTGACCACCAGGGACGCGGCGCCCACCGTGGCGTCGCCGGTCCCGGCGCCGGTCCGGCTGAGCCTGCCGGCCCAGGGAGTGACCGCCCCGCTCGACGCGGTCGGTGTCTCCCCCGACGGCCAGATGGAGCTGCCGGAGGACGTGGACCGGGTCGGCTGGTACCGGTTCGGGCCCGTGCCCGGGGACGAGGGCTCCGCGGTGCTCGCGGGGCACGTCGACGACCGGGAGCAGGGGCTGGGCGCCCTGGCCCCGCTGCGCACCACCGAGGTCGGCGACGTCGTCGTCGTCACCGGCGCGACCGGTGCGGAGACCCGGTGGCAGGTGGTCTCCCGGGAGCTGATCACCAAGCAGGTCCTGCCGCTGGACTCGATCTTCGACCGGGAGGGACCCCCGCGGCTGGTGCTGATCACCTGTGGCGGCCCGTTCATCCCCGAGCTCCGCAGCTATCGCGACAACGTGGTCGTCGTTGCCGAACCGCTCCCATGAGCCTGCTGGCCGTCCGGCTGCCGCACCTGGGTACGGTCGCTGACGTGCCCATCACCGAGGGCTCGGCGCAGCTGGGCGCCGAGCCGGACGACGCCGAGGTGGCCCGGCGCTTCGCCGACGGCGACGAACAGGCCCTCGCCTGGGCCTACGAACGATGGGCGGCACAGGTGCACGGCATGGCGGTGCGGGCCTTCGGTCCGGGCCCCGACGCCGAGGACGTCACCCAGCAGACCTTCATCTCGGCCTGGACCGGGCGCGGCCGCTACCGCCCCGAGCAGGGGCCGCTCCCGGCCTGGCTGGTGGGCGTGTGCCGGCACAAGATGGCCGACACCTGGGCCAAGCGGGAGCGGCAACGTCGCTCGACCGAGGCGGCCACGAACGAGGCCCGCTCGGCGCCGACCACCGGTCCGGGCAGCGAGCTGGCCACCGAGGTGGCCGACCGGGTCCTCTTGCTGGGCGAGTTGAACCGCATCGGCCAGCCGCAACGAAGCATCATCGAGCTGGCCTTCTTCGAGGACCTGACCCATGCACAGATCGCGGCACGCACCGGCATCCCGTTGGGCACCGTGAAGAGCCACATCAGGCGCACCCTGGAGCGCCTGCGAGACCGGTTGGAGGTGGACGGTGCAGCACTGCGATCCTGACGAGCTGGCATTGGCCGCCTTCGACGAACAGCTGTCTGCCGAGGACGCTGCGCACCTGGCCGACTGTGCCGAGTGCCAGCGGGAGGTCGCCTCGCTCCGGCGGAGCGTCGACGTCCTCGCCGTCCCCGAGCTGGCCGCACCTGGCCAGGCGATCGCCCCACCTCCGCAGGTCTGGGCAGCGATCGCCGCCGCCACCGCGGTCAACGTCTCTCCCCGAGAGGAAGCGGTCGCGCGCGGCGTCGACGCGCCCGCGCCGGGTCCGACCGAATCGGCCGGGCACGAACTCGCCGGATCCGATGCCGGGTCGGCCACCGTGGTGCCCATCGGGTCACGGTCCCCCCGCCGCTCGGCGGCGCGGTGGCTGCCGCTGGCCGCCGCCGTGCTCGTGGGCGGCTTCATCGGTGCCGGTGCGGTCGCGGTCACCCAGAACGGTGCTGGCGGCGCCGTGGTCGCCCAGGCCGGGCTCGACCCACTGCCGGAGCAGAATGCGTCGGGCAGCGCCGAGGTCCGGGAGAGCCGTGGGGTCCGCGAACTGCGGGTCGACCTCGACCTGCCGGAGCTGGACGACGGCTACTACGAGGTGTGGCTGCTGCAGACCGACGCGCAGCGGATGGTGCCGGTCGGCGTCGTCCAGCGGGGCGCCACGGTGCTGCCGCTGCCGGCCGACCTGGACCTGGCCGCCTACCCGCTGGTCGACGTCTCGGTCGAGCCGCTCGACGGCGACCCGACGCACTCCGGCGTCTCGGTGGTCCGGGGCGAGCTCTCCAGCTGAGCGTCAGTCCAGCGGGGCCTGGACCCGCTGCGACACCCGCCGGTGGACGGCGAGCTGCTCGTCCAGCCCCGGATGGGTGACGGCGCCGTCGGAGACGACGAACCGGCCCGCCACGACGGTGTGCCGCGCGGACACCGGGCCGCAGCGCAGCCAGGCCTCCACCGGGTCCGACAGCGCGCCGGCGAACCGCACGCCCTCCAGTGACCAGACGGCCAGGTCACCGCAGGCGCCGACCGACAGCTCGCCGATCTCGCCGGCCCGGCCCAGGCACGCGGCGCCCCCGCGGGTGGCGATCTCCAGGGCGTCCCGGGCCGACATCGCCGCGGCGCCGTGCCGGAGCTTGCCCTGCAGCATCGCGGTGCGCGCCTCCAGCCAGAGCGACGCGGAGTCCGCCGACGCCGAGCCGTCGACCCCCAGCCCGACCGGCGCGCCGGCCGCCCGCAGCTCGGCGACCGGGGCCAGGCCGCTGCCCAGGATCATGTTCGACGACGGGCAGTGCGCCGCCCCGACCCGCGCCGCGCCCAGCCGGGTCACCTCGGCCGGATCAGGCCAGACCACGGGCGCCAGCCACGTCCGGTCGGTCATCCAGCCGACGTCGGCCAGGTGGTCGACCGGGCGCCGGCCGAAGGTCGCCAGGCAGAAGGCGTCCTCGTCCCGGGTCTCGGCGAGGTGGGTGTGCAGCCGGACGTCGAGGGACTCGGCCAGCTCCGCCGTCCGGCGCATCAGGTCGGCGGTGACGCTGAACGGGGAGCAGGGCGCCAGCGCGATCCGGGTCATCGCGGTGGGCGACGGGTCGTGGTGGGCCTGCACCAGCCGCTGCGAGTCGGCCAGGATCTCGTCGTCGTCCTGCACCACCGAGTCCGGCGGCAAGCCGCCGTCCTTGACGGACAGCGACATCGAGCCGCGGGTGGGCGAGAACCGGACGCCGAGCTCCCGGGCCGCGGCCACCTCCGCGGAGATCAGGTCACCGGCACCGCGCGGGTGCACGTAGAGGTGGTCGGTCGACGTGGTGCAGCCGGACAGCGCCAGCTCGGCCAGCCCGACGTACGCGCTGACGTACGCCGCCTCCTCGTCGAGCCGGGCCCACAGCGGGTACAGCGTGACCAGCCAGTCGAACAGCCCACCGCTCAGCGCAGGGGCGTAGGCGCGGGTCAGGTTCTGGTACAGGTGGTGGTGGGTGTTCACCAGCCCGGGCGTGACCAGGCAGCCGCGGGCATCGACCCGCCGGACGGCGGCCGGCTGCGGGTCGCCCGGGCCGCCGAGGCCGCTGACCACACCGTCGGTGATCGCGACCCACCCTCCGGGCAGCTCGCGGCGGGCGTCGTCGACGGTGGCGATCAGCTCGGCGTCGTGCACGAGCAGGTCAGCGGTCTCCACCCCGCGCATCCTGCCGCCTGGACGTGTCCGGCGCGTGTACACGTGTAAGAGCCGCGCCCCGACGTGGCGACGACCCGGGCGACGCAGGATCTCGTCGTCCTCACCCCGTCCTGACCCGCCCGGGCACCCGGCCGTCATCCACCCGTGACACGGCGGGGCTACCGTGGCCGTCCCCCACCGACGAGGAGCCCCATGGACTTCCTGCAACCGGTCACCTGGGCAGAGGCGCTGGAGGCGAAGGCCGCCCATCCCGACGCCGTGCCGATCGCCGGGGGCACCGACGTCATGGTGGGCCTCAACTTCGGCCACCTCCGCCCGGCGCTGCTCCTCGACCTCACCCGGGTCGCCGACCTGCGCGACTGGGCGGTCACGGACGGCGCGGTCCGGCTGGGGGCGGGGGTCAGCTACGCGCGGGTGATCAGCGAGCTCGGCGACCGGCTGCCGGGCCTGGCCATGGCCTCCCGCACCATCGGCTCCCCGCAGATCCGCAACCGGGGCACGGTCGCCGGCAACCTCGCCACCGCGTCACCGGCCGGGGACGCCCACCCCGCGCTGCTGGCCGCGGGTGCCGAGGTCGAGGTGGCCTCCGTGCGGGGCACCCGCCGGATCCCGATCGACGACTTCTACACCGGGGTCAAGCGCAACGCGATGGACGGCGACGAGCTCATCACCGCCGTCCACGTCGTCCCGCCGAGCGGCCCGCAGCAGTACAGCAAGATCGGCACCCGCAACGCGATGGTCATCTCCGTCGCTGCGTTCGGGCTCGCCCTGCACCCGGACCGCCGCGCGGTCGGCACCGGCATCGGCTCGGCCGCGCCGACGCCGCGCCGCGCTCCGGCCGCCGAGGAGTTCCTGGCCGGCGAGCTCGACAGCAGCGGCCTGTGGGAGTCCCGTGCCGAGCTGCCGGAGGCGACGATCGCCCGCTTCGGGGAGCTGGTCGCCGCCGCTGCCGCCCCGATCGACGACGTCCGCGGCAGCGCCCGCTACCGAGTCCACGCGCTGTCCGTGATGGCCCGCCGCGCCCTCACCTGGGCCTGGGCCGACCACCGCTCCGCGACCCAGGAGGCCTGACGTGCGTCTGACCTGCACCGTGAACGGCACCGAGCAGCACGTGGACGACGTCTGGGAGGGCGAGAGCCTGCTGTACGTCCTCCGGGAACGGATGGGCCTGCCCGGGTCGAAGAACGCCTGCGAACAGGGCGAGTGCGGCTCCTGCACCGTCTACCTCGACGGCCTGCCGGTCTGCGCCTGCCTGGTCGCCGCCGGCCAGGCCGAGGGCCGACAGGTCGGCACCGTCGAGGGCCTGGCCGACCCCGAGGCGCTGCACCCGGTGCAGCAGGCCTTCCTGGACGCCGGCGCCGTCCAGTGCGGCTTCTGCACACCCGGGCTGCTGGTGGCCACGCACGACCTGATCACCCGGCACGGGCGGCCCAGTGACGCCGAGACCCGCGAGGCGCTGGCCGGCAACCTCTGCCGGTGCACCGGCTACGAGAAGATCCTGGATGCCGTCCGGCTCGCCGCGGACCGGATGGCCGAGCCCACGGCAGGGGGAGACCGATGAGCACGCCGACCCGCACGCCGACCGGGGCACCGGAGCACCTGACCGGGCCCGGCAGCGGCGGGGTCGGCGACGACGCCCAGCGGCCCGACGGCGTCCTGAAGGTCCGTGGCGAGTTCGCCTACGGCAGCGACCTCTGGATGGAGGACATGCTCTGGGGGGTCACCCTGCGCAGCCCGCACCCCTACGCCCGGATCCGCTCGATCGACACCAGCGCGGCGCTGGCCACCCCCGGCGTCTCCGCCGTGCTCACCTCCGACGACGTGCCGGGCGAGAAGGTCTACGGGCTCGAGCTGGCCGACCAGCCGGTGCTGGCCCTCGACGTCGTCCGCTACCAGGGCGAACCGGTGGCGCTGGTCGCCGCCGACCACCCGGAGACCGCCCGGCTGGCCGCCGCCCGCATCCACGTCGACTACGACGTGCTGGAGCCGGTCACCGACGCGCGCACCGCGCTGGGGCACCCGACCTGGAACCAGGTGCACGACTCCACCGCCGAGGTCACCGAGCTGAGCCGGGAGAGCGCCCACCTGCACCCGGAGGGGAACCTGGTGCGGCACCTCAAGGTCCGCACCGGTGACCCGGCGCCGACCGCGGACGTCGTCGTGGTGGGCGAGTACGAGGTGGGGATGCAGGACCAGGCGTTCCTCGGCCCGGAGGCCGGCCTCGCCGTGCCGGCCGAGGACGGCGGCGTGGAGCTGCACGTCGCCACCCAGTGGCTGCACGTGGACCAGAAGCAGATCTGCTCCGCCCTCGCCCTGCCGCCCGAGCAGGTGCGGCTGACGCTGGCCGGCGTGGGCGGCGCCTTCGGCGGCCGCGAGGACCTGTCGATGCACGTGCACGCCTGCCTGCTGGCCCTGCGCACCGGGCGCCCGGTGAAGATGTCCTACAACCGAGAGGAGTCCTTCTTCGGCCACGTGCACCGCCACCCGGCGACCATGCGCTACGAGCACGGCGCCACCCGGGACGGCGAGCTGGTCTACGTCAAGGCGGCGATCTACTTCGACGGGGGCGCCTACGCCTCCAGCACCCCGGCCGTGGTGGGCAACGGCGGGACGATGGGGATCGGGCCCTACGTCGTCCCCAACGTGCACGTCGACTGCTACGGCGCCTACACGAACAACCCGCCGTGCGGGGCGATGCGCGGGTTAGGGTCGGTGCAGACCGCCTTCGCCTACGAGTCGCAGATGGACGCCCTCGCCGCCGAGCTGGGCATGGACCCGGTGGAGCTGCGCTGCCGCAACGCGATGGAGGAGGGGTCGGCGACACCCACCGGCCAGGTGATCGACAGCCGGCCCCGGTCGCGGAGCTGCTGCGCCGGCTGGAGGCCATGCCGCTGCCGGCCGCGTCCGGCGACGGCGAGGTCGACCTGCGCGACATGCCCGGCGGGGTCTCCAACACCACCCACGGGGAGGGCGTCCGGCGCGGGGTCGGCTACGCCGTGGCGTACAAGAACGTCGCCTTCTCCGAGGGCTACGACGACCACTCCACCGCCCGGGTGCGCCTGGAGGTGGTGGGCGGCGAACCGACCGCGACCGTGCACACCGCGGCGGCGGAGGTCGGCCAGGGGCTGGTCACCGTCGAGCAGCAGATCGCCCGCACCGAGCTCGGGGTCGAGCGCGTCGTCGTGCACCCGAAGGACACCAGTGTCGGCTCGGCCGGCTCGACCTCGGCATCCCGGCAGACCTACGTCACCGGCGGGGCGGTCAAGGCCGCCTGCGCGAAGGTGCGCGAGCAGGTGGTCGCCCGGGCCGAACGACTGGTGGGACGGACCGTTCCCGACCTCCGGCTGGCCGGTGGTGCCGTGGTGTCCGACAGCGAGGACATCACCGTCCCGCTGGCCGACCTGCTGGGCGACGACGTGCTGGAGGAGACCCTCGAGTGGCGGCACCGCCCCACCGCGGCGATCGACCCGGAGACCGGCCAGGGCTTCGCGCACGTGCAGTACGCCTTCTCCGCGCACCGGGCCGTGGTGGACGTCGACACCGAGCTCGGGCTGGTCAAGGTGGTCGAGATGGCCTGCACCCAGGACGTCGGCAAGGCGATCAACCCGCAGGCAGTGGTCGGCCAGATCCAGGGCGGCACCGCGCAGGGCCTCGGGCTGGCGGCGATGGAGGAGATCCTGATCAAGGACGGCAAGGTGCGGAACCCGTCGTTCACCGACTACCTGATCCCGACCATCCTGGACATGCCGCCGATGCGCATCGAGGTCCTCGAGTACGCCGACCCGCACGCCCCCTACGGCCTGCGCGGGGTCGGCGAGGCGCCCAACATCTCCTCCGGCCCGGCGGTGCTCGCCGCCATCCGCGCCGCGACCGGTCTCCCGCTGACCCGGGTGCCGGTGCGGCCGGAGCACATCACCGGCACCTGACCGGCTCCGTCAGCCGGCCCGGCCGTCGAGGAGGGTGCGGACGGCCGGCGGCAGCTCGCCGGACAGCGGCCGGTGGCCGACGAGCCGGCCCGCTTCGCTCGGGTCGACGCAGAGCGAGCCCAGCACCTCCAGCGCCGGGACGTCCGGCAGCGCGTCGAACCAGCGGCGGCCCAGTGCGGTGCGACCGGCGGCGGTCGGGCGCCCCCACAGCCGCAGCCGGGCCATCCCGCCGTCCGGGAACACGTCGAGCCGGACACTGCTCACCCCGGTCTCCCCGTCGAGGACGAACCGGTGCCGGGTGTCCGGCTGCAGCCGGGTGCGCGGCAGCAGGACTACCTCCGCGCCGTCGGGGGTGCGGCCGGTGAGCGAGGCGGTGCCCGGGGCGTTGCCCTGGAAGTAGGAGGTGTCCAGCTCGGCGAGGGTGACCACGCCCTCGCAGGCCAGGTCGATGTCGACCCAGTCGTTGCCCCCGCCGCGGCGGCGGGCGTTCTCCCAGCCCTCGCCCATCGACCGGGTGAGCCCGCGGCCGATCAGCTGGTGCGGGCTGCCGTAGTGGGCGTTGCTCACGCCGGTGACCCGTCCGCCGTTCTCCAGGGCGGCCAGGTCGAACGGCCCGGCGTCGACCAGCCGCGGGTCCGGGACGACGGTGCCGTGCACCCGCAGCCGGGCGACCCCGCCGTCGGGGTGGATGGACAGCCGCACGTGCGTGTACCGGCGGTCGGACTCCACCGGGAAGGCGTTGGCGGTGTCGCCGGCCAGGTCGACGAGCGGCAGCAGCGGCTGCCAGTCGGCCCGCGCCAGCTCCTCCACCGACGGGTGCCCCTCGACGGCAGCGCCGTCCAGCGAGGCCTGCGGCGGGTAGTTGCCGGTGAAGAACGCGGTGTCGACGACGACGCCGGCCACGATGCCCGGCGTCCCGAGTCGCACGATCGCCCAGTCGTGCCCGGGGCTGCGCCGGCGCCGCGTCTCCCAGCCGTCGTACTCCTTCCCCTTGTGCCCGAACTCGATGCGCGGCACGGCCGGGTGCGGCAGCACCAGGTTCTCCCGGGCGGCGAAGAACTCGTCGTTCGCAGCGACGACGGCGCCGCCGAGGTCACGACGGGCCAGGTCGGGGAGGGCGAAGAACGCGGGCTCGGTCATCGGGCTCCAGACGGATCGGGACGGACGCGGGTCACTGTGGCACGGCGCAGGCCTGTCACCCCTCCGATCGCTCGAGCAACCGGCCGAGGGGAGCCGCATCGTCGGCCAGCAGATGCCCGCGCAGCCAGGTCCGGCGGACCACCCCCGTGAGCTCCCGCCCCGCATACGGCGTGACCGGGTTGCGGTGGTGCAGCTGCGCCACCCGCCACCGCTCGTCGGGCGCGAACGCCACCAGGTCGGCGTCCTTGCCGACCGCGATCGCGCCCTTGCCGGTGAGCCCGGTCAACCGCGCCGGCGCGGCCGACATCCACCGGACGACGTCGGCGAGCGTGAGCCCGCGCGCCCGGGCCCCGCTCCACACCACCGGCAGGGTCACCTGCAGCCCGGCGATGCCACCCCAGGCGAGCGCGAAGTCGCCGACGTCCAGCCGCTTGAGCTCCGGCGTGCACGGCGAGTGGTCGCTGACCACCAGGTCGATGTCGCCGGCGGCCAGCGCGCGCCACAGCGCCTCCCGGTGCTCGGCCTCCCGGATGGGCGGGCAGCACTTGAAGGACGTGTCGCCGTCGGGCACCTCCTCGGCGCTGAACGTCAGGTAGTGCGGGCAGGTCTCGACGGTGATCCGCACCCCTTCGGCCCGGGCGGCCCGCAGCATCGGCAGCGCGGCGGCGTCGGCCAGGTGGACGACGTGCACCCGGGCGCCGGTGTCCCGGGCGGCGGCGATGAGCCGGCCGATCGCGGTCTCCTCCGCAGCACCCGGCCGGGAGGCGAGGAAGTCGGCGTAGCTGCGCCCGCCCGACTGCGGGGCCGCGGTGATCACGTCGTCGTCCTCGCAGTGCGCGATGAGCAGCCCGTCGACGGCGGCCAGCTCGGTGAGCGCGGCCCGGAGGCCGGCGTCGTCCAGCGGCGGGAACTCCGGGACCCCGGAGTCGAGCAGGAAACACTTGACGCCCACCGCACCGGCGGCGAGCAGCCGTGGGAGCTGGCCGGTGTTGCCGGGCACGGCGCCGCCCCAGAAGGCGACGTCCACGCTGACCTGCCCCTCGGCCGCCGCGCGTTTCACGTGCAACGCCTCGACGTCGACCGTGGGCGGGACCGAGTTCAGCGGCATGTCGACGATCGTGGTGATCCCACCGGCCGCCGCCGCCCGGGTCGCCGAGGCGAAGCCCTCCCACTCGGTGCGCCCGGGCTCGTTGACGTGCACGTGGCTGTCGACCAGTCCGGGGAGCAGCACCTCGTCCTCGGCGAGGGTGACCACCTGGCCGTCGACCTCGTCGAACCCGGTGACGGCGACGACGACCCCGTCCTGCACGTGCACCGCGGCCGGCCGCTCCCCGTCGGGCAGCACCACCCGCCGGGACCGAACGACGAACGACCCGCTCACCGCGTCACCTCCGCCAGCTCGTCGACCGGTCGCGGCGACACCGACGCCAACCGGGTCACCGCATCGTGCAGCTCGTCGCCCCACGCCGTCCCCACCCAACCGCCGGGCAGCGGCAGCCGCACGGCGTCGACCCCGGTCGCCACCTCCCTCTGGCCGCCGCCGGTCGACACCGTGGAGACGTAGGCCCGGGGGGCGACCGGCGGCAGCCAGGCGGGTGCCCCGGGGCCGAGGCCGACCGTGGTGTGCACCAGCGGACGGCCGTCCCGCTCGACCCGGGTCGTGCCGGTCCAGCGACCGGGCTCCTCGCCCACCCGGCCGAGCAGCACCTGCTCGGTGGCGGTCAGCTCGCCGCCGTCGGCCAGCTGCGCGTGCAGCTCGGCCCGGTGGTCGGCGCGCGCGGTGACGACGGTCGGCTCCGGCGCCAGCTGCAGCACGCCGGCGACCTCGGCGCGCACCAGCTGCCACGACGGCGGGGACTCCCCCCGGGCGGGCAGCACGACGGCCGCGGCGACCGAGTGCACGCTGAGCCGGGCGCCTGCCTCCACGACGAGCCGGATCTCCACGTCGTCCCCGCCGAGCGGGCCGAACGCCGTGGCGACCAGGTGCACGGAGGCAGCGCCGGTGCGCCGCACCGCCAGCTGCCCGCTGGCGCGCACGATCGGCAGGGTCGTGCGCCCCCGCGCGTCGCACCGGGCGACCACCTCCACCCGCGTCCTCACGGCGCCGTCTGCAACGCCCTCGCGCGCACCTGCTCCCGGACCCACTCGGCGACCTCGGTCGCCGCGGGGTCCTCCCGCAGCGAGATCAGCAGCGTGGGCCTGTCGCCGCGGACGGCGTCGGAGTCGCGGCGCATCACGCCGAGGTCGGCACCGACCAGCGGTGCGAGGTCGGTCTTGTTGACCACCAGCAGGTCCGAGGCGGTCACCCCGGGCCCGCCCTTGCGCGGCACCTTGTCCCCGCCGGCGACGTCGACCACGAACACCTGGACGTCGACCAGCCCGTAGCTGAACGAGGCGGTCAGGTTGTCCCCGCCGGACTCGACGAACACCAGCTCCAGCCCGGGGTGCCGGGACTCCAGCAGCTCCACGGCGTCGAGGTTGGCGGTGATGTCGTCGCGGATCGCGGTGTGCGGGCAGCAGCCGGTCTGCACCGCCTCGATCCGGTCGTCGGGCAGCACGGCGTTGCGGCGCAGGAAGTCGGCGTCCTCGGTCGTGTAGATGTCGTTGGTGACGACGGCGAGGTCGTACTCGGCGCCCAGCGTGCGGCACAGCGCGGCGGCCAGGGCGGTCTTGCCCGAGCCGACCGGCCCGCCGAGGCCCACCCGCAGGGGGCCGCCGTTCCGGTGCTCCGGGGGGTACGGGTCCACGTAGTCGTCGATCCGATGGTCAGGCGGCATGTGCACTCCCAGTGACGATCATGAGGCGAAGAAGCGGTCGTTCCGTGCAGCGTGCAGTTCGGCGAGCAGATCGAGGAGGGGGTCGGTGGCCGCCGGCAGGTCCTCGGCGGACGCGTCGGCGACCTCGTCGACCTCCGGGGCCAGCCGGGCGGTCACCGCGGCCACGGTGATCGGGTCCATCGCCAGCAACCGCTGCGCGGCGGTGGCCGGTCCGCTGATCGAGAGGTAGGCGGCGGCGTGCGCGGCGTCCCGCGGCGTCAGCCCACCGGTCGCTGCGGCGACGCCCAGGGCCAGCGGGTGGTGCGGCTGGGCCGGCAGCGCCGCCCACGCCGGGTGCGGCCAGGCCCGGCTGCCGACCCGGACCAACCCCCGGCCCTGCTGCCGGGAGGCGGCCCGCAGCGCCGGGGAGGGTGTGCGGGCATCCGCCTCCGCGTCCAGCGCCCCGAGCACAGCCACCGGGTCGGCGTCGTCCACCGCCCGGCACGCGGCCGCCGCCAGCCCGGCAGCCACCGCTCCCGAGGTGGCCAGCCGCCGGCGCAGGAAGACCGCCAGCGAGCCCGGGTCGGCGAGCAGCCCGGCCGCGATCGCCTGTTCCACGCCGCCGGAGTGGGTGTGTCCCCCAGCGGGCAGCCGCGAGTCGGCGAGCGTGAGCAGCGCGGCCGTCATCAGAACAGGAAGTAGCGCTGGGCCATCGGCAGCTCGGCGACCGGCTCGGGCTCCCAGACCTCGCCGTCGACCGACACGGTGAACGTGTCCGGGTCGACCCGGATCTCCGGCAGCGCGGTGTTCTCCGGCATGTCCGCCTTGCCCAGCCGGGTGGTGTCGGCGACCGCGACCAGCCGCCGGTCGACCGCCAGCCGGTCGGCCAGCCCGGCCTCCAGCGCGGCCGGGGCGACGAAGTGCACCGAGGTCTGCGCCGGCACCCGGCCGTACGCGCCGAACATCGGCCGCGGCAGCACCGGCTGCGGGGTCGGGATGGAGGCGTTCGCGTCGCCCATCTGCCCCCAGGCGATCATCCCGCCCTTGAGCACCACGTGCGGCCGGACGCCGAAGGTCCCCGGGTCCCAGAGCACCAGGTCCGCGAGCTTCCCCGGCTCCACCGAGCCGACCTCGCCGTCGATGCCGTGCGCCACCGCCGGGCAGATCGTGTACTTGGCGACGTACCGGCGGGCCCGCAGGTTGTCGGCAGCGCCGTCGCCGGCCAGCGAGCCGCGGCGGCGCTTCATCACGTGCGCGGTCTGCCAGGTGCGCATCACGACCTCGCCGACCCGGCCCATCGCCTGGGCGTCGGAGCCGATCATCGAGATGGCGCCCAGGTCGTGCAGCAGGTCCTCGGCGGCGATGGTCGTGGGCCGGATCCGACTCTCGGCGAAGGCGAGGTCCTCGGGCACGGAGCTGTCCAGGTGGTGGCAGACCATGAGCATGTCGAGGTGCTCGTCGAGGGTGTTCACCGTGTGCGGCCGGGTCGGGTTCGTGCTGCTGGGCAGCACGTTCGGGTGGCCGGCGACGGTGATGATGTCCGGTGCGTGCCCGCCCCCGGCGCCCTCCGTGTGGTACGCGTGGATGCTCCGGCCGGCGATCGCGGCCAGGGTGTCCTCGACGAAGCCGGCCTCGTTCAGGGTGTCGGAGTGCAGGGCCACCGGGACGCCGTTGCGCCCGGCCACGGTGAGCGCGGCGTCGATCGCGGCCGGCGTGGAGCCCCAGTCCTCGTGCAGCTTGAACCCGCTGGCGCCGGCCCGGAGCTGCTCCTCCAGCGAGTCGACCGAGACGGTGTTGCCCTTGCCCAGCAGCGCGACGTTGACCGGCATCCCGTCCATCGCCTCGAGCATCCGGGCCAGGTACCAGTCGCCCGGGGTGATGGTGGTGGCCTTGGAGCCCTCGGCCGGCCCGGTGCCCCCGCCGATCATCGTGGTGATGCCCGAGCCGATCGCCGTCGGCACGATCTGCGGGCAGATGAAGTGCACATGGCAGTCGATGCCGCCGGCGGTGAGGATCCTGCCGTTGCCGGCCAGCACCTCGGTGCCCGGACCGATGACCAGGTCGGGGTGGACGCCGTCCATCGTGTCCGGGTTGCCGGCCTTGCCCAGCGCGACGACCCGCCCGTCCCTGATGCCGACGTCGGCCTTGACGACCCCCCAGTGGTCGAGCACGACCGCACCGGTGATCACCAGGTCGGGGGCGCCCTCGGCGCGGGTGGCCCGGCCTTGCCCCATCGACTCGCGGATCACCTTGCCGCCGCCGAACACCGCCTCCTCACCGGCCAGGCCCGGACCACCGCAGCGGTCCTCGGTGACCTCGATGAGCAGGTCGGTGTCGGCCAGCCGGATCCGGTCGCCGACCGTCGGGCCGTAGAGCTGGGCGTAGCGCTCCCGGGACAGCCGCACCATCAGGCCAGCCCACCTTCCGCAGTGAGCCCGGGGACGACGCGGGCGCCGGCCAGCGGGACGAGGGTGACGGTGCGCTGGATGCCGGGCTCGAACCGGACGGCCGTGCCGGCGGCGATGTCGAGCCGGTGACCGTGCGCCACAGCCCGGTCGAACGCGAGCGCCCGGTTGGCCTGGGCGAAGTGGAAGTGGGAGCCGACCTGGACCGGTCGGTCGCCGGTGTTGTGCACCGCCAGCTCGACCCGCGGCACGCCGGGCAGCGTCTCGATGACGCCCTCGGCGGTGACGACCTCGCCGGGGATCACGAGATCGGGTGGTGGACGGTCACCAGCTTCGTCCCGTCCGGGAAGGTCGCCTCCACCTGCACCTCCTCCAGCAGCTCGGGGACGCCGTCCATCACGTCGTCCCGGGTCAGCACGGTGCGGCCGGACTGCATCAGGTCGGTGACCAGCTCGCCGTCCCGGGCGCCCTCGAGCACGTGGTCGGTGACGATCGCGGTCGCCTCGGGGAGGTTGAGCCGCAGGCCACGGGCCTGGCGGCGGCGGGCGAGCTCGGCGGCGTAGCTGAGCATCAGCCGTTCCTGCTCGTGCGGGGACAGCAACACGGGCGTCGTCCTCCTGACGTCGGCGAGCCGGCGGAGTCAGGAACCTAACCGGCCCGTGTGACGGTCCCGTTGCGGGGACTTGTGCACCATGATTCGTGGGCTCTATGGTTCGCTACATGAGTAACGAACCAGCGAGCCGGCCGGGTCGTACGCCTCGGTGAACGAGGACGCCGGCCCGATCTTCCGACAGGTCGCGACACAGCTCGAGGACGCGATCGTCGACGGCTCCCTCGCCGAGGAGAGCCAGGCGCCCTCGTCCAACGAGCTGGCCGCCTTCCACCGCATCAACCCCGCCACCGCCGCCAAGGGCCTCAACCAGCTGGTGGCCGACGGGGTCCTCTACAAGAGACGAGGAGTCGGGATGTTCGTCGCCACCGGCGCACGGGAGCAGCTGCTCAAGCGGCGCCGCAGCGAGTTCGCCTGCAGCGAGGTGGAGACGTCGGTCAGCGCGGTGTGCCCCCGGAAGCGCATGGTGACGCCCTCGAGCGTGGCGGCGACGGTCACGACCGGCCTCCCCGCTCGCGCAGCAGCTGGACGATCTCGGCGATGCTGATGCCCACCTTGTCGGCCTCGGCCAGCAGGGGGGTGAGGTACTGCTCGGCGAACTCGCTGCGGCGCCGCTTGAGCAGCTGCTCCCGTGCGCCGGTGGCGACGAACATCCCGACTCCTCGTCTCTTGTAGAGGACCCCGTCGGCCACCAGCTGGTTGAGGCCCTTGGCGGCGGTG